>JADFRU010000153.1:0-4821 GCA_022561115.1 Chloroflexota bacterium
GACCACGGGGCTGCCGGTGTGTGGCTTGTCATAGGCAAGGGTGGGAAGGGTGGCATGTACGGCCAGTACCCGTCTACGAAGGCCAGTGACCTGGACCAGGGTGACCTTGTGCCGGACCTGGACTTCCGCAGCGTCTACACAACCCTGGTCGAAGACTGGATAGGCCTGGACCCGGTTCCGATAGTGGGAGGAACGTTCGAGAAACCGGAGTTCATATTGAAATAGGGGAACACGCCCACCGGCGTAAGCCCGAAACGAAACCCGGAAACGGAAGAGGTCCACGTGCTCACGACATCCGCAGCAGGACGGGTTTTTGATTTCAGCCACGTTGTAGGTGGCAGGCAGATAACCGGCATCGTCAACCTGGCATTTGGCGAGGGCGATGATGTGTACATGGTCAAAAAGGCCGCCGGCTTTACCGATGTGCTCAGGCTATCCGTAGGCCCGGAACCTGGAGACGAAGAGGTCACCGCCAGGTTCAGCGATGTCAACGACGGGTTTTTCAGGGACGCGTGGCCCGCGTGTGTCGCCGTGGGACCGGATTCAGATGTGTATGTGACGGACGAGTTACGTCACCTGGTCTCCGTTTTCGATCGCGACGGTTTGTTTCTCCGGCACGTGGGAGAACACGGGACCGGCGAGGGCCAGTTCGACAGGCCATCCGGCATCGTGTTCAACAAGAGTGGGCGGATGCTTGTCGTGGACACCCTCAACCACCGGGTCCAGGAATTGACCACGGACGGGGAGTTCATAAATGCGTGGGGCAGTCACGGCTCAGAGGAGGGCCAGTTCCGGTCACCCTGGGGTATCACTGTGGACGGCGATGGCGATGTGTACGTGGCGGACCACAAGAACCACCGTATCCAGAAGTTTGGCGCTGACGGGGCGTTCAAATTCGCACTGGGCAGCTACGGCTCTGAAAAAGGTCAGTTCGACCATCCGTCAGACGTGGCCGTTGACCCGGACGGCGATATTTACGTCTGTGACTGGGTCAACAATCGGGTTCAGGTGTTCGACAGCGAAGGCGGGTACGTCTCAGAGCTGAACGGGGCGGCCATCGAGCTGTCCAAGTGGCAAAAGCAGTACGTCCGCGGCAACCCTGACGTCTACAAGGCACGGCGTCGCGTCTCCAGCCTGGACCCGGAGACCGTGCTGGCGCTGCCCACCGGCGTGCAGTTCGATGTGGCGCGATCACGCCTGTTTATCGTGGATTCCCAGCGCTGGAGGATCCAGATATTCAACAAGCTGGACGACTACAGCGAACCCCAGTTCAACATCTAACAGCATCGCCAACCGGCCACGCCGGCCACAGCGCGGACTACCTGGTGTTGTCGCAGGCCGATCCCCGACAGCCACCGTCCAAACGCGACGGTGAGCGGCCCCGGGGTTCATGGAGACTCGGCCGGTTGAGTCCCGGGCACCGCGGGGACGCATGAACCGTACCCCCTGGCCTCGCACTGAACCGATGCTCCAACACCTCCGCGCCACCCGTTCTCGTACCTGTCCGGGGCGCTTTCCTCGTCCCGGCATCGCTCCATCCCCTCGGAGTCTCCAACTTTCCCGGCTGCCGCGCAGTCCGAAATCCAACCGGCTATAGCGGTCGTTTTGGTGTGGGCCGGGTCGGACAGTAATCCCCCCGCGTTCTCGTCTCCTGGCGTCCCGGCCGGGAGTGACCTTCATAACTTCCTCACGCACTTCACACGTGCAGTCACGACTTCCTCACTGGCCAATTGGGACATTGTGATAACTGCCGCGATCGCGATCTGAACGAATAATCCACCTGTTCCACATGGAGTGATGCATGGCCCCCGAGATCAATCGACGCGGTTTCATGAAGATCGGGGGTGCTGCGGCTGCGGCCGTGGTCGGTGGGATGCTGATGGACCGCGTCGGTTTCCTCAGGGCGCAGTCAACCGTAGATAGCCCGCTTTCGTTCTACCCGAACCGTGACTGGGAGTCTATTTACCGGGACCAGCACAGGGTTGACCGCAAGTTCTCCTGGGTTTGCGCTCCTAACGACACGCACAACTGTCGTCTTAACGCTTCGGTCCGCAACGGGGTAATCACACGCATCGAGCAGCCGTACGACATCTCCGATTACAGCGATCTGTACGGGAACCACGCCACGGCTAACTGGAACCCGCGTGGCTGCCTCAAGGGACTTGCGTACTCCCGTCGCGTGTACAGCCCGTCCCGGATCAAGGGCCCGGTCATCCGTAAGGGATGGAAAGAGTGGGTGGACGCCGGATTCCCGCGGGGTCCGGACGGGGTTGTGGACCGCAAGTACATGCAACGCGGCCAGGATGACTGGCTTTCGCTTCCGTGGGATGACGCCTCACGTTACGTGGCGCTCGCCATGCAGAACATCGCCACGACCTACAGCGGTGACACCGGCGCCGAGTACCTTCGCCAGCAGGGCTACCCCGAAGAGATGCTGGACGCTATGAAAGACGGCGAAGGTGATTACGCCGGCACGCGCACCATCAAAATGCGCGGGGGCATGGCCTTCCTTGGCGCCACACGACTGACAGCCGCATACCGGTTCGGAAACATGCTGGCCCTTCTGGACAATAAGATCCGGGGGAAGGGCCGCGAGAACTCGCTCGGCTCGCGTGGTTTCGACAACTACGCCTGGCACACCGACCTGCCTCCGGGCCACCCGATGGTCCACGGCACACAGACGTTTGACCAGGAGTTCCACGACTTCGCGAACTCTGATCTGATCGTGATGACCGGACTCAACCTGGTCTCCAACAAAATGGCCGATCCGATCTGGTGGCAGTCCCTGATGGAACGCGACGGCAAGATCGTCGTCATCTCTCCCGAGTACAGCGCCTCCGCGCCAAAATCTAACTACTGGGTCCAGATCAGGGCCGGCTCCGATTCAGCTCTTCACCTGGGGCTTGCCGGCTACATCATGCGCAAGGGGACCTACAAGGCCGACTACATCAAAAAGTTCACCGACTTCCCGACCTTGATCCGGATCGACACCCTCAAGGTGTTGCGGGCCGAAGATCTCGACAACCCGGTACTGCTCGACCCCGGCGAGACATGGTTAGAGGGAAACGGCGAGCCGGTTCAGACCATGGATGACGAGCTGAAGACCAGCCCCGTGATGATGACCCGCGCCGGTGACCCGGTAGCCATGACGCGCACGGCCGTCGGCAGCTTTATGGAGGAGGGGCTTGCAGAGAAGGGCTTGAGCCTGGACGACATTGATCTGGACTGGTCCGGGACCGTCGAAACGAAGGATGGGCCGGTTGCAGTACGCACCGTCTTCAACCTCTACATGGAGATGACGGAAGAGTACACGCTCGCCAACACCGAGAAGCTCACCGACATTCCTCAGGCCACGATTAGCCGGCTTGCGGACGACATCGCCTCGGCCAAGTCAGTTGGGTTCCTGACCGGCATGGGCTCCAACATGTACTTCCACAACGACCTGATTAACCGGACTCAATACCTGGTCGCCACGCTGACGGGCAACGTAGGCAAACCCGGCGGGAACGTTGGCAGTTACGCCGGAAACTACAAGGCGCCCGTATTCAATGGACTGCCTTCCTACATCATGGAGGATCCGTTCGAGCAGACGATGGACCCGGATGTGGACGGGATGGATATCAAGAAGCGCGTCTATCTCAAATTTGAGTCGGTGCACTTCTGGGACCACGGTGACTCCCCGCTGATCATCGATACGCCCAAAGAGGGTCGCATCGTGTTCACGGGTGAGAGCCACATGCCCACCCCCAGCAAAATCATCTGGGCGGTGAACGCGAACCTCCTCGGTGTCGCGAAATGGCATTACAACCAGATCGCCAACGTCCAGCCCAAACAAGAGATGTGGGTGGCGCAGGACTACGAGTGGAACATGAACTGTGAGTACGCGGACATCGTGTTCGCCGTCGATTCATGGGTCGAGTTCTCACGGCCGGACATGACCGCCTCCTGTACGAACCCGTTCATACAGATGTTTCCGCGCGGCGGAATCAAACGGCTTCACAACACGAAACAGGACATAGAAGTCTTCGCCGGCGTGGCCGAAGCGTTGACCGATCTCACCGGTGAAGAGCGTTTCGCCAAACACTGGAAATTCGTTGGCGAGGATAACGTAGAGATCTACCTGCAACGGATCATCGACGCCAGCAACGCGCTGCGTGGCTATAACGCCCGCGAGATGATCGCTGCGAACAGAGGGTTCCTGACACTCTTCAGGACGTATCCCCGGATTCCGGGATGGGAGCAGATCCAGGAGAGCGCCCCGTTCTTCACCCGGACGGGACGCATGGAGATGTACCGGGAAGAAGACGAGTGGATCAACCAGGGCGAGAACGTCATGGTCCACCGGGAGCCTATCGAGGCGACGCCGTATCAACCGAGGGTCATCATCGCCCCGGCAGGTATGGAAACGCTCCGGCCGAAGGATTACGGGGTTCCGCCGGACGACACGACGGACGCCAAGTCTCTCTACAACGTGGTGATGCGCACGGATGAGATCCTGAACACCACTAACCCGCTGCACGCAAAAGGCCTCACGTTCCACCTCTCGACGCCCAAGCCGCGGCACCGGACCCACTCGTCATGGAGCACAAGCGACTGGAACGCCATCTGGTCCAGCAACTTCGGCGACCCATTCCGGCGTGATGTCCGCACACCGTGGGTGGGGGAAGAGGAGATGGACATCAATCCGGACGACGCCAAGGAACTGGGAATCAAGGACGGCGACTACGTCTGGGTTGACGCCAACCCGGAGGACAGGCCGTTTTATGGTCATGAAGATCGGCCCGAGCTTGCCGCTATCGCACGGACCATGGACCGTGTGCA
>JADFRU010000154.1:0-4812 GCA_022561115.1 Chloroflexota bacterium
GCATGTCAAGAATCTTGCGGACGCCTTCAAGGTCCTCAGCGCTGGCCGCGGAACCGTCTGGACGGACGGCGCGGTAGACAAGGTGGGACCCGCCTTTAAGGTCCAGCCCCAGCGAGAGCCCGAGAATGTTCTCGTCATCTCCCCGGACCAGGTCCCAGATGGGCGTGTTTATTTTCACCGTCGGCACTGCGAGAACGGCGATGCTCAAGGCAAACAGGATCGCGAGGAGAATCAGTCCTCTTCGGGGTCTTCTCACTCAGGGTCTCCCGCGACGCGATGCTGCCCGCCCAAGGAGGCGGGCAAGCAGTTCATAGGCTTCTGCTCTGGTCCGAACGACGCCCGACGACTCTCCATCCCGGAGCGAGTCCAGCAACCGGCCGATCTCCGGACCGGGTCGCAAATCGAAGCGTTCCTGAACCTGGTAGCCATCAAGCAACAGGTCGTTGCTGACCTGCTCAGGCACTGGTTCAAGGCCACGGGAGAGTATATCACCGAGCATCCTCGAATAACGCTCAAATTCAGGTCCTTCTAACAGCGATCCGCGCGCCGCCAAGTAGTCACACATGTTAAGCAGGACCGTGTCTACGGCCACAGGTGAAACGTCGCGGAAGTACCGAAGGATTGCACGATCTGTCGGCGGGGCCCAATCAGCGCTCATCTGGGACGGCCGAAGGTGCTCCTCGATCATCAGCGATACATGGGCGATGGTGCGGCGGCTGCACCGAAGCCGCTCGAATATGACGGCCGCCATCTGCGCCCCGAGATGATCGTGGCCCAGGAAGCGAATCCGGCCGTCTGGCCTGTCAGGTGTCGGCGGCTCAAGCGTCTTCGATTCCGGTTTCCCTATGTCGTGAAGCAGCGCGACGGTCTTGAGAAGCGTCGCCCGGCTCTGGCCGTCGCCCACCTGTTCACTGAAATAATCGTCAAACTCCGGTCGCCAGGGCGCGCCAGAAAGTACCGAGTCGGACGACCGGAAATCTGGATCCAGCAACCCGGCGGCAAAATCAAGCGTCTGGAGCTGGTGTTCCATGACATCGTAAAAATGCTCACGCGGCTGGTTCACACCGCGGCCCATGGTCAATTCCGGCAACAGGACTTCAAGCAGCCCCAGCCGGTCCAGTTCCCGTACCGCATCCACCGGCCGGTGACCGCCGATCAACTCAAAGAACTCGTCCCGCACGCGCTCCCCGGCGACTTCCAGTAACAGGCGAGCATTGCCGGCGATCTCCCGGGCGGTGCCGGGCTCGATGCTGAAGTCAAGCTGCATCGCAAAGCGGACCGCCCTTAGCAGTCGCACCGGGTCCGACGCCAGGTTCCCGGCCTGCGTCTCCCTGATGAGGCGGCGGCGCAGGTCATCGACTCCGCCGTGTGGATCGATCAGCGCATCTTCGATCGGCGCGCCCCACCGTTCCAGCGGCACGGCCATCGCGTTGATGGTGAAGTCACGCCGGGCGAGGTCAGCCTCAATACTCCCGGCCGTCTCGGTCAGGTCCAGCCAGCGATAACCCTCGGGTGATGCGTCCGATCGCCCGTCCGGTACGACCAGCCGGACGTGGCCCCATTCCGCGCCCATCACCACGGCCACCGTGCCGGTGATGGACGCCAGCTCGTCCGCCAGTTCAACGACCGGGGCCGATACGGAGAGATCGATATCCCGCCGGCTTGACGGTGATGCCGCACCGCCCGTGCGCGACGTTTCAGAAAGCCTGTCGCGGACGGCTCCCCCAACTACGCGGGCCGATATCCCGCGCCCCGCCAGGAAAGACGTGACGCTCGCCAGAAGTGCGTCCACGTTTGCGATTACCCGCCGGACAGGCGTTCGAGGTCCTTCTCGGTGGCCTCGACGATCACCTCGTCCTTGATATCGGCGATCCCGTTATGACTGTTGCCTGCAATCAATATCCGCTTCTCGCCGCGACTCTTCATGAGGCCATCGTCTTCAACCTCCACGGCAAAGTCGTGCTGATGCTCGGACTCGTCGTCGTCACCGATCTCGTGGAGATCCTCGTGGCTTTTCAGATGGTCCAGATACAGGATGCCGTCCAGGTGATCGACTTCATGTTCCAGGACCTGGGCGAACATATCCCTCGCGGTGAGGCGTAATTTCGCCCCCCATTCGTCCACCGCACGCGCCTTCACACGCTCCGCCCGGATGATGTCGCCGACAAAACCCGGCACGCTCAAACAGCCCTCTTCAACCTCGCGCTCGCCATCGCGGCGCGTGATCTCCGGGTTGACCAGGATTCTCGGGTCGTCTTCATCCCGCAACTGGAGAACGATGAGTCGCTTTAACTCACCGACCTGGGGCGCGGCCAGCCCGACGCCACCGGCATCGTGCAGCGTCGCAATCATGTCCTGCGCCAGCTTGCGAATCGCGTCATCGACCGCGCGAACCCTGCGCGATTTCCGGCGCAGGATGGGATCGGGGACTGTTCTTATTCGGAGGATTGTCATGTGCGATAGGGGCCACTCGTGACGGCCTGATCCGGTTACAAGTATAAGTTCAGCCAGAGTGCGCGGCGGCAACTCGGGACGTTTACCCGGATAACCCGGCGTGTTCCTGCGTCACCCCCGGGCATCACCGCGGGCGACCGCGTCAAGACGCGTCATCACGAGACCGACGCCGGGTCAACATCAACGGTCCAGTCCCGGCCGAGCGGGACGCGATCCAGCAACCGCTCGGGATGGGCCCCTTTCAGGATGATGTGCCACCGGGTCACGCCGCGCATCCGGAACGGGTAGCTGGGGCTGGGGCCGAGCACCTCGGTGCCTGTCTCGCCGGACGCCAATCTCTCCTCGTTCAGCATGGAAGCGAGCCGTTTCGCCTCCTCAAGCGCAGCGGGTGCGTCGTAGTGGGAGTGTCCGAGCCGTATCAGGCGCGTGAACGGCGGATCGGCATGTTCCGCCCGGAGAGCTATCTCCACCTCATAGAACGCCTCGAAGTCCTGCGCTGCGGCAGCCTGTATTGCGTAATGCTCCGGCTGGAACGTCTGGATGATGGCGGAACCGCCGTCAGGGCCGCGCCCGACGCGTCCCGCAACCTGCGTGAGCACCTGGAAAGCGCGCTCGCCCGCACGAAAATCGGGGATGGCCAGCCCGGTGTCCGCGGAGATGACCCCGACCAGTGTGACCTCCGGGATATCCAACCCCTTTGCCACCATCTGGGTTCCTACGAGCACCCGCGCATCGCCATTCATAAAGCGGTCAAGCACCTCGGAATGCGCCCTCGCAGTGCGGGCCACGTCACGGTCCCAGCGCAACACCCCCGCGCCGGGGAATCTTCGCTCCACCTCGGCTACGACCGACTGCGTTCCGCTCCCCATAGGGCGCATGTCTTCTGCGTTGCAGACACGGCATACGGCGCTGGGACGGATACGGTATCCGCAGTAGTGGCACACGAGGCTATCGACGCCATCCGGGAGGTCAGATCTATGCATGGTGAGCGACGTGTCGCAACGACGGCACGAGCGGACGTTCCCGCACCGCCTGCACTGAACGTACGCGGCCGATCCCCGGCGGTTCAAGAACAGGATCACCCGGCCGCCGGAGTCCAGTGACTCGCCGATACCGGCATGTAGCTCCCGGCTGAACAGCCCGGCGTTGCCGGACCGGAGTTCTTCCCGCATGTCCACGATGCTGACGCCGGCCTGCCCTGCGGCGGTCCGCCACCGCCCGGGAACCAGACCGGACGCTTCGGACCCCGTCGTTCCCGGTTGCCCGGATTGCAGAGGTGGGTCTTCGATTCCGACGCGTGACGGAAGGCGCAGAAGCTGGAACTCGGCGCGACGGGCGCGCCTGAATGTCTCGATATCCGGCGTCGCGCTGCCGGCGACCAGCACCGCTCCGTGTTCTACGCAGAATCGCTCGGCGACGGCCCGGGCGTGGTAGCGAGGCGCCGGGTCATGTTGCTTGTATGTCCACTCGTGCTCCTCGTCGATCACCACGAGGCCGAGATCCTTGATCGGAGCGAAGACGGCGCTCCTTGAGCCGAGGACGATCGGGAAGTCGCCGTTAGCGATGCGCCACCACTGGTCAAACCGCTCACCGGGCTGGAGGCCGGAGTGGAGGAGGGCGACCTGCCCCGGGAAACGGGAGGCGAAGCGGGAGAGGGTCTGGGGCGTGAGCGCGATCTCCGGCACAAGCACGAGAACCGAGCGGCCAAGCTCCAGGCATTTCTCGGCGGCGCGCAGGTACACCTCGGTCTTGCCGCTGCCGGTGACACCACGCAGCAGGATCGCCGCGAATTCCCGGGCCTTGAGGGGCGCGCAGATGCGCTCCAGGGCACGGTCCTGATCGCCGGTCAGCTTATCGGGACGCCGACGGTCGGAGTCCTTGACGGCCAGCAACTCGTCCGGCGCGGGATCCACCTGGATCAGCTGCACGAGACCGGCGTTCAGGAGCGAGTGCAGAGGCGAGTCCGAGAGGTTCAAACGGCGCAGGACATCGTGGCGTTGCAGGGGTCCGCCGGCGTCCAGGAGGGTGCGCAGCAAGCGGTGCTGCTTGGGCCGTTTCTCCTCCAACCCGTCCAACTCGGTTTTCCCCACTCCCTTCGCCGGCCGCACCATGGACACCAGCCTGTGGCCCTTCTCGCGCTTCAGCGCCCCCGGCAGCACCGCCGCCAACGCCTCGCCACTTTCTAATAGATCGGGTTTGGCCGATGCCACCAGTTTAAATGCTTCTACTGCTTGGCTCGCGCTCAGTGTAGTAGATGCGCCAAATTCAAGGGCTTTTTGTTTTAAAAATTCTAAATCTTTCCCAGTCGCGCCTGTGATGGCAGATAAATCAGCCAGGCTTGCGGCGAATTCCCGCCAC
>JADFRU010000155.1:0-4802 GCA_022561115.1 Chloroflexota bacterium
ATCGGTTCGCTCGTCTTCGTGGCGGCGGTGATGATAGCGTCGTCAATCCCTTCCGGCTCGAGCCGGTAGGCGATCTGCTCCAGGTCGCCCCGCCCGATCACCCCGGCGGCTTCGATCCCACGCGAGCCCGCCATCTCAACCTTCTCGGCATCGATGTCAACGCCCATAATCGGGAAGCCGTAGGCGCGCAGGATCTGCACCGTGATCTGGCCGAGGAGTCCCAGCCCGATCACGACCACGGTCTCCCCCGGCGTCAACTCTGCCCGGCGCACTCCCTGCATTGCGATGGCGCCGATCGTTGCGAACGACCCGTCCCGGGTCGACACGCCTTGCGGCAATTTAACGACGAGGTTTCGCGGGACGTAAATGACTTCCGCGTGCGATGCGTACCCGGCTCCGGCGCAGGCCACCATGTCACCCGGCGAGACGGCGTCCACCCCGGCTCCGATCTCGACGACTTCACCCGCGGTGCTGTACCCGAGCGGCGTATCAAGATCCAGACGGGACATAACTGAGCGATAGGTACTGCGCAGGCCGTCGGTGCGCACCCGTTTGAGGACCTGCCGGACAAGGTCAGGCCGCGCTCTCGCCTTCCCAATCATGCCCTGGCGGGCGAACCCCACCGTCGCCCGCTCTGTTCCCGCGCTCACGACGGAGTAGTCGTTGCGTACGATAACGCCGCCGGGCCGTGCCACGGGCGCGGGCACGTCCTCTATTCGTAATTTGCCGGACTTCTGGTTTTGTAGAAGCTGTTTCATTGGTTCCTAGCCGTGTGATCCGTCCGGTTCAGGGCCTGGTCGCCGTAATCAAGAGATACAGCCCGAACCGGTTTCCGATGCGCCGCACCAACCAGCGCGGGTATATGGCCCAGGCCAGCCGGTAGACAGAATTTCGATACCTGCCGGACCGTTTGACCTCCAGCAGATCGCCGGGACCGAGAACGCTGGATACCTTCACGTGGCGGAAACCCGCGTCCTCTACCAGGCGCCTGACCTCTGCCTTTGTGTACACCTTCGTGCCGGGGCTTTCGAGATTTTCGAACACTGCCTGCCGGGGGCTTACCCATGGCCTGCCACGGAGCAGTCCATTCTTCAGATAGAGCATCCACGACGTCCACGAATGGACGTGATACACCATCACCCGTATTGATCCACCCGGCTTGACCACCCTGTACGCCTCACGGAAGCAGCGAGAGGTGTCCGGTGTGTGATGAAGCACACCCCACGAATAAACGAGGTCGAATGCGTTGTCCTCGAATGGTAGATTCTCGGCGTCGGCGCGTTGCACATGGAAGTCGTTTGCACCGTAGCCGGCCGCGGTGAGCCGACGGATGGTGTGGTCGACCGCAGCATCTGTCAGATCTACTCCGTATGCGTTCGCACCGGCTTGCACCCACCGGGGAAAGTCGGTACCGGCGCCTATCCCGACCTCCAGGATTTTCTTGCCCCGTGCGGATTCAAATCCGGCGAATTCAGGAATGTATGGCTCGAGGGTGTATCGGGCCATTTCGATGGCGCTGTAGAACGATTCCACGTCGTCACCCGCGCCGTAGCGAACGCCGCAGGACTCCGCCTCCCAGTAGTCGCGGACCTTTTCCTTTGCATCGGGAGCGATCATGTTTTGCGTTCAAGGAAAGGGGTGTCGTGCGGGTCCGGGGCGCGACCGGAGACCGCAGCATACAGATCGCACAACTCCCGGGTTACCACCTGGTAGTCGTACCGGCGCACCGCTTTCAAATGATTGTATCGCCCCATCTTTTCGGCGACTTCCGGGTCGTCGCGCAGCGCCGTGAGCGCGGTGACGAAACCGTCCACATCGTTGTGCTGAACCAGCCGGCCACCCTCAGGCTCGTCGATCATGTCCGGGATCGCCCCCGCCGGGGATGCGATCACCGGAAGACCGGCCGCCATCGCCTCGATAACACTGATGGGGAACCCCTCGGTAGCGGAGGGCATCAGGTAGACATCATTCTCCGCAAGCGCGGCGCGGGCACGCTCCACCGGCTGAGCGCCTTCGAGGTGAACGATCGCCTGTAACCCATCCTCAGAAATACGTGTCTTCAATTGATGTTCGAACGAAGACGAACCGCTTCCGAACAGCCGGAATTCGATCCCGGTTGTTTTGCGGGCGATGTCCATGATGGCCAGCGCGCCCTTGGCTTCCGACAGGTTGCCGAGGTACACGACCCTCAACCGGTCCGGGTCGGCGCGCCGTGAGCGGACGGGCACGTCTGATACGACGATGAAGTTCGGTACGATTTGAACACGGCTCGGGTCTGCGCCCAGTTGAATAGCGCTCGCCCGGCTATTTTTTGTCAGCGGCAGGACCGCCGCTGCGTTCTTGAAGATTGATCTATATACCCGGCGCCGGAGCGCTCCGAACATCCGGCCACTGGGGATATTGAACTCCCCCTGCAGTTGCACGATAAACGGAACACCTGCGCGCCGGGCAGCCCGGGCGATGAGCCAGTCGCGGAAGATGCCGGAGTTTGATAACGACGAGTTGATGTGGACAACGTCGTAGCGCCCGGTCCTTATTTTCTGCCGGAACGCTCTCAAGATTTTGAACGTCCGCTTGAGTTCACCCGGGCCGGGCCGGGCCGTAGCGGACAGGTGTTGCCGCCCGGCCCGCGTGTCCACCAGGTCGACCTCAAACGGGCCCGGGAGTCCGCGTTCCATGATCGCTTTTGTCCAGCTCGCGATGCCCCCGGCAGGAGGTGGTAGTGGTGATACAAACAGGACACGTATGTTGTGCTCGCGGTCAGACGATCGTGCCATTGATCTCTTTTTCGGGTCAGGGTTCAAGCCGGGCGACGGGTCAGAGCGCCCAGTAACTCAGGGCGCTCAACGCCGGGTCGGCGCCGTCGAGCATCCGGCGAATGTCGATCAGGACACCGCGTCCGGGCTTTTTTACCAGCAGGTCAGCGTACGCGGCGGCTGGTTTCTCCCGGAATCGGGCGTGCGGGACGGCGATCACGACGGCGTCATAGCGCGCCGTGTCTGACCGGGAGAATGGATCGTCGGCCGGGGTGAGGCGGAGCGATTCGATCGTCTCGACGCTGACGTTCGGGTCGTACACCTCCACGTGCGCCCCGCGATCAACCAGGTCAGACACAAGGAGTTTGACCTGCGTGTTGCGGGCGTCCGCGATGTCCTCCTTGAAGGCCACGCCAAGCACGAGCACCCTGGCGTCAGCGACGGCTTTCCCTTCCGCCTCTAACAGGCTGGCGGTCTGGCCGGCCACGAACCCGGCCATCGAATCGTTGATCTGGCGGCCCGCCAGGATGATAGAGGGCTCATATCCCGCCTTCTGTGCCTTGAAGGTCAGGTAGTACGGATCGACCGGGATGCAGTGCCCGCCGACCAGGCCGGGGCTGAACGGTAAGAAGTTCCATTTGGTCCGGGCAGCGGCCAAAACGGGCGCCGGATCGATCTTCATCTTGTGAAACATCATCGTCAGTTCGTTCATCAACGCGATGTTGAGATCGCGCTGCACGTTCTCGATGACTTTTGCCGCCTCGGCGGTCTTGATATCGGGCGCACGGTGAACGCCGGCTCGCACGATCAGCTCGTACGCGGCGGCAACCGTACCGGTGGTTTCTTCATCCTGCCCGGCGACCACCTTCACCACATCCGTAAGGCCATGCTCGCGGTCGCCAAAATTGATTCGCTCCGGTGAGTATCCGATCTTGAATCCCGTTCCGGCGGGAAGCCCGGACGCCTTCTCGATGATCGGAAGGCAGATTTCCTCGGTGCATCCGGGGTACACGGTGGACTCGAAAACGATTACCGGCACCGGGAGGTCCTGATCCCGGGTTACCAGGGCGTTGCCGACCAGCCTGCTGGCGGACTCCAGGTACGACACATCCGGGACCTTGTCAGCATCCACGGGGGTCGGCACTGCGACGATGATCAATTCAGCGTCTGAGATGTCGCCGGGGATTGCGGTGAACTGAAGTTGACCCTGTGACGTTTCATCCGGCGCCTGCTCACCGTTCCTGTCGAATCCCCGTCTCAGTTCATCGAGCCGCGTTTCATCGGTGTCAAACCCGGTCGTCGGCACATGTTGCGCGAATGCCGTCGCCAGGGGTAACCCTACGTAGCCCAGGCCGATGACCGCGACGCCCTGGACTACATCAAGAAACGGATCAGCCGCTTCGTCCTTATCGTGCGCCTTCGACTCAGGCAGCGTCCCGCCCATCCGGTACACGGCCACGGCCGTTCGCAGCCACCTGGGGTCAACGAACCACGGCCCCATGTGCGCCGCTGCGCAAGCTGAGTTGTATGTCTGTGTCATTCCTTCGGTCCTCCCGCTGTGGCGGTCTTGCTCGGCCTGCGCTTGACGCGCGCCGCCGCGTCGACCGCGGTGATGTCCCGCGTCTACGCGATGGTGGTGATCCTGCCGGCCAGCCATCTCGAACCCGGTGTGGTGCAACACGAGTCTCTTGCAACCGGCGGTGTCCTCGATGCTGGAGTTTATCCCACGGGCACCGATCGACTCATCGAACAGGTTTGCGCCGATCTGTGCGATGCTAATTTCAGCGCTTATGCCGATGCCAAGGTTATGCGCCAAAAATATGCAAAAATGTTGAATAATCTCGGCAATTCTCTGCAGGCAGTCAGCGATGCTGGCGCAGACGCGAGGGACATCGCCCGTCAGATGGTGCACGAAGCGCTGCAGTGCTACCGAGCAGCAAACATCGACTGTGCCAGCCGGGAGGAGGTCGCGGCAAGGCGCGCAGATCTTCTTCAAATGGGTACAATCAGCGGTCGCAATCGCGGTGGGGGGTCTTCCTGGCAAAG
>JADFRU010000156.1:0-4780 GCA_022561115.1 Chloroflexota bacterium
CATCCCGTGAAACCTGTGCCGGCCGACGCGCGACCTATCGCGGCCGGGTCGCCAGCAACGCGTCGATATCTGCCCGCTGACCCATCGACTCCTGCGCGCCCTCGTTGGACACGCACACTGCGCCGCTCGCCATCGCCAGCCACACTGCGTCCTGGATTCCCATCCCCTCGGTCAGCCCCACCGCCAGGCCGGCGTTGAAAGCGTCGCCCGCAGCGACCGTCGCCACCGGGGTCACCTTGAATGGCGGAAAGTAACCTTCAAACTCCAGCGACGCAACGTAAGCGCCTTCTTCGCCCAGCTTGACCACGGCGACCGGCGTGCCCCGTTTCCGAAGCTCCAGCGCCGCCTTCTCGGCAGACTTGACGTCCCGCACCTTGACCCCGGTTAACGCCTCCGCCTCGTTCTGATTTGGCGTGACCACGTGTACCAACTCCAGGAACTCGTCTGGAGGGGATTCGCGAACCGGGGCCGGATCAAGCACGACCGTGACACCGGCGTTCCGGGCCGCCCTCATGCACTCCAGCGTCACGTCCATCGATATCTCTTGCTGGGCGAGCAACACCGAAACATTTCTAACGATGCTCACAAAATCCGACACCTGTTGCGGCCCGCAAGTTGCGTTTGCGCCGTAGACAGGGAGCACGTAATTTTCCGCCGTATCATCGATAAAAATCAGCGCCACGCCGGACGACTGTGACTCATCAATGCGCGTGAACTCGCACCCGATCCCCTCGGCCTCCATGCTCGACACGAGTTCACGTCCGAAACCGTCATCTCCGACCTGCCCGATCATCACCGCCGTGCCACGCACCCGGGCAAGCCTGGCCACCCCGACCGCCTGGTTCGCACCCTTGCCGCCGCCGCCCGTGGAAAAACTGCGGCCTTCAAATGTCTCGCCCGGGTGCGGCAAACGCTCTCCCTGGATAAACAGGTCCATGTTCAACCCGCCGACCACGGCGATCTTGCCACCTGTCCTGGTTTCCAGTGTCGTCATCCAGTCCTCGTTTTCCGTGCGCTCGCCTGGTGAGTGTGTTCGCCGTTTCGTTTCACCAGAGGCGAATCAGCCTGACAGTAGATTCCGGTCCAGCAGGTCTTCCAGCTCCTTCGCCACGCCGTCACACTCCGGCCCGGCGATCGTCCGGTCCGCGGACTCCACCGCGGCCGGATGAGCGTCCCCGACGGCGATACCGAGCCCGGCCCACTTCAACATCTCCACGTCACCAACACCGTCCCCGAACGCCACGACCTGGTCCGGGGAGGCGCCGATGCCGTCAAGCACCGCCTCCAGCGCGTTCAACTTCCCGGCATCCGGACTCGCCACCTCGCAGAAGGTCGGGAGAGAGTGCGTGACCAGCGCCCGCTCCCCGAAATGGCGCGCCAGCCGTTCCGCCCGCAACCCGGTCGCCGGGGGATCATCGACCGCCAGGATCAATGTAGGGCCACCGGCGGCAACCTCGGTCAGTGAATCGACCACCCGTAACTCCTGCTGCATCCTACGGGCATATCCCTCGGCCCACTCTGACCGGGCTTCGACGTAAATCTCGTTGTCGAGCAACATGCTCACCTTCGCGCTGCCGCCCCGCAGCATCTTGAGCGCTTCCGCGGCCAGCCCGGCGTCCATACGCGCGTGCCGGCGCACTTCGCCCGTAAACGGGTCCGCCGTGATCGCTCCCTGGTAACAGACGAGCGGTCCGGTGGTGTTCAGCGCGCGTGAGAACTTCAGCGCCGAGCCGAGGATCCGGCCGGTCGCCAGGAGTACGGTCGCCCCGGTGTCCTGTGCCGCGGTAACCGCGGCGCGCAGTCGCGGCGAGAGCACAAGGTCCGGGCCGACGAGTGTTCCGTCAATATCCAGCGCTACAACGCGATAGCTCAATACGCCGTCCTGCCATTCCCGAAGCGTCCCGAACGTTTGTCTTTTTCAAGGACCGGCAATCGGCGGGACCGGCGCCATCCGTATGAAGTTGTGATCGGCACACGCGTGAATCCTTTTGTTCGCAATTCTCGGGCTGGTATCGTTCGCTCCCCTATCGACATAAGAGTCGGAGTAACATCCGCCAGAATATTACGCCCTTGCACGCCCCGGTCCGCGGAACGGGGCCCATGACACAACAAAGGGCCGAGGATTCTCCCGCACACTGAACACCCCAGGAGAGATCGTATTGAAAATCGCCTCGCACGAGATCGTAATCGTTGACCTCCCGCTCGAACGCCCGTTTATGGGCCGCACGGCCATGCGCCACGCCATCCTGAAACTGCGCACCGACGACGGTATCGAGGGACTCGGCTGGGCGATGGCCCCGGGACCGATGGGGGCGGCGCTTGCGCTCGCTATCGACGGCATCGCAGAGTTGCTCCACGGGGAAGACCCGTTGATGCGTGAACAGATCGACGCCATGATCGACCGCGTAACCGGGTTCTCCGGTCCCGGCATGACCCACTATGTACGCGCCGTGGTCAACATCGCCCTGTGGGACATCACGGGGAAGGCGGCCGGCCAGCCGATCTGGAAGTTGCTCGGCGGTGTTGAGGCGAAAACGGTAGAGACGTACGCAAGCGGCTGGCTGTGGCGGGACTACTCGCTGGACGAGCTGTCCGATACTGCGGGCGAGCTGGTGAAACGCGGCTTTACGTCGATGAAGTTCCGGTGCGGCGATGAACCGCGAATGTCAGACGAGGCGGAACGGGCGCGCGTCGTCAGGGCAGCGGTTGGCGACGACGTGACGATCATGGTGGACATCAACCAGGGCTGGGACATCCCGCGCACCATGGCCGGCGCACGGCATTTCGAGGCACAGGGCGTCTACTGGCTCGAGGACCCGATCGATTACCGGGACCTGCGCGGGTATCAACAACTGGTCAACTCGCTGGACATCGCCATCACGCACGGCGAGTACAACTACGGGTATGAGCCGTTCGGGGAGATCATCCACCACGGGGCCGCCGACATCGTGATGATCGACGCCCACCACGTCGGCGGCATCGATGCGTGGAAGAGGGCAGCGGACATTGCGATCGGCGCGCACCGCCCGGTGGTGACGCACCTCAGCCCGGAGATAGGCGTACACCTGGCCGCCGGAGTGCCGCACACCAAGACCGTCGAGTTCATGCCCTGGTCGTTCAACCTGTGGGAGAAGCCGATGGAGATCGATGACGCCGGACGATTGATCGTTCCGCAGGAACCCGGACTCGGCGTTTCGTTGAACGAGGACGTGGTCAAAGCACACCGCGTGGACGCCTAGATACGACCCCGTACTTCAACCGTCGCGAAATCTGCAGAAGGGTGAGTTTCTACGACGAGACCTGTCCCTTAACCTGACCTTTTCCCGCCGGGAGAGGGATTTTTCAGACAACAGCTAAATCGGCCTGAGCGCCTGTACCCCAATTAGATATTGGAGAACCGTCCCTTGAAAATCGTCTCACATGAAATCGTCTGGGTGGACGTACCGCTGCCCCGTCCGTTCGTCTCCGGAACCGGGTTCCGTACATCTGAAATGCGGCACGTCGTGCTGAAACTCCGGACCGATGACGGCATCGAGGGACTCGGCTGGGCGTTTGCCCATTCCCACACAATGCTCCCGGCGCTCGGCAACGCAATCGATGACGTGGCCACGCTGATCCACGGCATGGACCCGATGATGCGGAACGAGATCCAGGACCGCATTTACCGCGCTACGGCATGGACCGGCGGCGGGATGAACGAATGGGTGTCCGGCGTCATCAACTTCGCCCTGTACGACATCGCAGGAAAGTCGCTTGGCCAGCCGGTATACAGGCTCCTTGGCGGACATCACACCGACTCTGTGCCCACCTACGCCAGCCACAAGCTGTGGCGTGACTGGTCACTTGACGACCTGGCGACCGGCGCTGGGGAGATCAAGGCGGACGGGTTCAAGATGCTCAAGTTCCGCGTCGGCGCCAACGAGAAAGCGCTCGACGAACGGGAGCGGGCCAAGGTGGTCCGGGAAGCGGTCGGTGACGACTACCCGATCGCCGTGGACATTAACCAGGGCTGGGACATCGCACGCACCATGGAGGTCGCGCCCTACCTGGAGGAGTTCCGGGTCTACTGGCTGGAAGACCCGATCCACCGGCATGATTTCGATGGCTACCGGCATCTTGTCGACGCCCTGGAGATCAACATCACCCACGGCGAGAACCTGTGGGACTGGCGGCTGTTCATGGAGGTGGTGAAGAGGGACGCCGTTGACATCGCCATGATTGATGCCCATCACGTTGGCGGCATTGATGGCTTTGTGAAGGCCGCAGCCGTGTGTGACGCCGCCTACCGGCCCGTGGTGACGCACCTGTCACCGGAAATAGCGGTACACCTGGGTGCGTCCATTCCAAACTGCAACCTCGTGGAGTACATGGACTGGTCGTTCGGTCTGTTTGAAGAAACGATCGGGATCAATGCGGACGGCCGTATGATCGTGCCGCAAACGCCCGGATTTGGCGTGACGCTGAACCAGGAACTGGCCAAACGCGGCATCAAGGACTGAACCGGGCCGGGCGAGGTCCACGCGATCGAGCCCGCCCATCCGTAGCGGGTCGCTCATTTGAACCCGGCAGGCCCGGACAATCCCGGGAAACACTCGGGAAACACCTCTGGGAACACTCAGGAGAAGACGTTGAAAGTAACCGGCTTCGATACCAGGGTCATCAGGAACGTAGAGCCGTTCATCGGTGGACGATGGTGGCTGTTTATAGAGATCCATACCGATGAGGGCATCACCGGCCTGGGTGAGCGAATCACCGGCGGGGCGTACTCCAAAAACCTTGA
>JADFRU010000157.1:0-4756 GCA_022561115.1 Chloroflexota bacterium
TTCCAAACGATTACCTGGTTCGTCTGTTGGCGCCGATCAAATCGGCCAGGACCGTGACCTCCGATTTTGTTTCAGGACTGCGTATTCGGCCTGGCAGGTGGATACCGATCGACCGGGAAACCGAACGAGGGTCGTGGATAGCGTTCGGGATCTTCTTTCTGATACTGGTCGGGATTGTGTGGTTCCTTCCCAGCGTAAGTAACCTGACAAAAACCCTGCAGGTCGCTCGGATCATCACCCTGGTGGGTATTTTCGGGCTAATGTCGTTCTCCCTGAACCTGCATACGGGCCTTACGGGGATGACCAATTTCGGTGTTATTTTCTTCGTCGGCATCGGTGCTGTCACCGTTGGATTACTGACCGCCCCGGTGGAGACGAACGGGTATGGCTGGTCCCCCTGGTCGGCGACGATCGTTGCCGTCCTGCTTTCGGCGGGGGCGGGCTGGTTGCTTGCGTATCCGACGGCCAGGCTGCGCATGGATTATTTCGCTATCGTCACCGTGTCGCTCGGCGAGATGCTCAGAATTTCTCTCCAGGCCGAGCCGTTACTCCGCGCCGGGACGGTGACCTCGGCTATCGGCATTTCACAGTATTCCCGGCCGTTCGAAGACTGGTGGGAATCGGGCCCCGCCGACACCGCCGGGAACGTGCTGGGCCTGAGCGCTGCAGCGCCGTATGTCGTGTTGCTCGCTGGCCTGACCCTCGTCGCCGTCCTCTCCGTCTGGTTTCTGCTTAACACCCTGTTTGCATCGCCCTGGGGCCGGATTCTCAGGTCGATCAGAGAAGACGAGGAGGTCAGTCAGCATCACGGCCACAACATTCTGACCCACAAAGCGGCGAGCCTTGCCGTGGGGGCCGCGGTGGCCGGTCTTGCCGGCGCTCTCTGGGCCTGGTTGAACACCAGCATATTCCCGGACTTCATGAACCCTGTTCGCTCAACATTCCTCGTTTGGGCAGCGTTCATCGTTGGGGGACGCGGTAACAACCGGGGCATGATCGTCGGCGCGTTTCTGATCGTTATCGTTGAATTTGTGTTCAACGTGATGATCGTCTCAAGAGGCGATCCGGACCTGGCCTTTCACAATGTGACCTCATATATGGACACCGTGTTCTCCTGGTTGCTGGTAGACGTTGGCGGATTGATCTGGTCAACGCGATCTATTTCCGAGGCTTTCCCCAAGGAACAAATTACGCTGGCGTTGTCCCACCTGAAACTGGCTTTGATCGGTATCGTAATCGTTGGAGCGTTACTTTTATCGCCCAGGGGTTTGCTGCCCGAAGTGCCGGTAAGACCCAGACGCCCGGCCGTGGATCCAAACGAAGGCGGTGAGCAACGATGACGGTCCCCGCACTGCGTGTATCTGAACTAACGAAGGATTTTGGAGGACTCAGGGCCGTTGACGGCATTTCATTTCATGTCGAAGAAGGCGAGTTTGTCGGACTGATCGGCCCGAACGGCTGCGGGAAGACGACCACGTTTAACTGTATCTCAGGAATGCTGGAATCGACCTCCGGCAAGATCGAGGTGCTTGGCCACAACGCTACGGGAATGCGGCCGGACCAGATCCAGGGTCTGGGGCTGACAAGGACGTTTCAGCACACCCGGCTATGGCGCGAGATGACCGTGATCGAGAACCTTCTCGTGCCGCCCCGCCACCAGTTCGCGCCCAATTTGCTGCTTTCATTGCTGTGCCCGGGATCACGACCCGCCGAGAAACAGCGCCTGGTTGACGCCTACGCTTTACTCGACACGCTTGAAATTGGCCACATGGCGCACAACCTCGCAAGTGAACTGTCCGGTGGCCAGAGCAAGCTTGTCGATATAGGCCGGACCCTGATGGGTTCGCCGCGTATCCTGTTACTCGATGAGCCGGTTGCCGGTGTCGCCGGGCCGCTCGCAGAGAGAATCTTTCAATATCTGCGCACCCTGACCTCTGAAAGAAATGTCGGGATGCTGGTCATCGAACACAACATGGATTTTATTCTCCGAAGCGGGGTCGATAGAATAATTGTCGTGGATGCGGGGCACGTCTTGATGGAGGGCACCCCGGACGAAGTCCGGCGAAACCAGGACGTGATTGAAGCCTACCTGGGCGAGTCATGACAGACACCAACAAAAATATGGGCACGAATCCTGTCCTCAAGGTGACCGGCCTCGAGGCTGGATACGGGTCTGTCCAGATACTGCATGGCATTGATCTGTACGTCGATCCGGGCGAGTTCGTCACCATCATCGGGCCCAACGGATGTGGAAAATCGACCTTCCTGAAAGCGTTATTTGGCCTTGCCAGGCAGTACACGGGCACGGTTTTACATAACGACACGGACGTTTCCGGATGGCGCACCGACAGGTTGGTTGCACGTGGAATCGCATATGTGCCACAGGTCGACAACGTTTTTCCGTCGCTCACGGTCCGCGAAAACATGCAGATGGGCGGGATTCGGCTGTCGCCGGGTAAATTGACTGAAGGGATAGGCCGGGTCTGTTGGACGTTCCCCGACCTGGAGCCAAGGATCAGTGACCTCGCCGCTTCTCTCTCCGGCGGCGAGAGGCAGATGCTGGCGATATCACGTGCATTGATCTCGAACCCATCTTTCCTGCTGCTGGATGAGCCGACCGCCGCGCTCTCACCGAAATATCAACAGCAGATAATGAACTGTATTGATTCGCTTCGGACTCAAGGAATGACGGTGCTTCTCGTTGAGCAGAACGCCCGGCTCTCACTTGCCAGGTCTGACCGCGGGTACATATTTTCCGGCGGCAAGGTAGTCCATACCGGTGACGCCGGGGACATCCTCAACGATCCGGCCATCGGCGAATATTTCCTGGGCGTGCACGAGTGATATTGACTCCGTTTCCACGCACCTGAAGAACGGGCTCCCCGGATTCGTTTGCTGGCTGAGCCCATTCCAGGGCGCTCCGGTCTCGGGTCTGCGTTAGCCGCGTCCGGCGGCCCGCTCTCGTGCGTCTAACGCTCGGCCAAGGGCGGTCTCCACATCGGGTGCAGTGACGTTGATGTGCGCCATTTTCCGGCCGATGCGCGCCTCTGATTTGCCGTACAGGTGCAGCACAGACCCTCTGACCCCGAGCGCTGCCTCCCAGTCCGGCTCTCCCCCCGCGTCCGACCACACATCGCCGAGCAGGTTCACCATCACCACCGGGCTCAACAGCTCGGTCGATCCGAGGGGCAGGCCGCAGATCGCTCTAACCAGTTGTTCGAACTGCGAGGTGGCGCAGGCGTTCTGCGTGTAGTGGCCAGAGTTGTGGGGGCGGGGCGCGATCTCGTTCACGAGCAGTTCGCCGTCCCCGGTCACAAACATCTCCACCGCAACCAACCCCACCACGTCAAGCGCATCGGCGATGTCCGACGCCATCTTCACGGCGGCGATGCGAACCTCGTCCGGGATACGCGCCGGCACGATGCTCAGGTCAAGAATCCCGTTCACGTGCTGGTTCTCGGAAGGTGGAAAACAGGCCACGTCCCCATCCGGGCCGCGCGCAGCGATGACCGATATCTCCAGATCGAACGGGACGAACGCCTCCAGGATTAACGCCTCGCTCTGACCGCGCAGGCTGGCATGCGCCTCCCGCAGGTCAACGGCGGATCGCAGCACCACCTGCCCCTTGCCGTCGTAGCCGGAAGTCACCGTCTTCAGCATGGCGGGCGTGCCGATCTGTTCGACTCCGCGCACCATGTCGGCGATCGTGTCCACCATGACGTATTCCGGGACAGGGAAGCCGTTCTCTACGAGGGCGCCTTTTTCCAGCAACCGGTTCTGCGCAATCCTCAGCACACCGCTGCCCGGCCGCACGTACCCGGCCGCCTCTGCCGCGGCGACCGCGTCCGCGTTCACGTTCTCGAACTCGTACGTCACAACATCACAGCGTTCGACGAGATCTCTGACAGCGCCGGCGTCGGAGTACGGCGCGACGATCCGATCGTTCGCCACCTGGCCCGTTGGCGATTCCGGATCAGGGTCCAGCACCATTACCCGGTAGCCCATGCGCCGCGCGTCGAGCGCGAACATCCGGCCAAGCTGGCCGCCGCCGACTACGCCCAGGGTTGCGCCCGGCAATACCGGTCCGGCATGGCTCACTGCTGTTCCAGCTCCGCAGCCTGGGCCTCAACATCACGAACCGTCTGCGCGCGATGCGCCTCAAGCCTGGCGCGTAACTCTGGCTGGCTCGTCGCCAGGATCTGCACCGCCAGCAGCCCGGCGTTCGTGGCGCCTGCATGACCGATCGCCACGGTCGCTACCGGCACGCCGCGCGGCATCTGCACGATGCTCAGGAGCGAATCCATGCCGTTCAGCGCGTGGCTCTGGACCGGGACGCCGATGACCGGCAGGACCGTCTTGGCGGCCACCATCCCGGCGAGATGAGCGGCGCCGCCTGCGCCGGCGATTATGACCTTGATCCCCCGTCCGGCCGCAGATTCGGCGAATTTGAACATCCGGTCAGGCGTCCGGTGCGCAGACACGATCGATATTTCATGGGGAATATCGAACTGCTTGAGCACATCCACAGTGTTCTGCATCGTCTCAAGGTCAGACGTGCTGCCCATGATCACTGCCACGGAAGGATCGGGCATCGACTGATCTCCTGATTATTGATTGGGGTCGGCGATTGGTACGTCGGACGGGCGGCTGATGCGCTTGGGCGTTATCCGGTTTGTATCTCAAAACCTGCCAGCAGGTGAGTTTCCACGATGAGCAGGCTCACCCGCCGTGCCCCTTATCCGCTGGAACACGTGGC
>JADFRU010000158.1:0-4747 GCA_022561115.1 Chloroflexota bacterium
GGCCTCTGACCACCTGGGCTCTCCCACGATGGGAGCGGGATGACACCTTGTACCGGGGCCGGTCGCGTATCTCGCACTGTAGCGTGTCCTGAGCCCGTCGCGCGTGTCCTGCGTCGCGCATGTCCTGACCCCGACGCGCGTGTCCTGACCCCGACGCGCGTGTCCTGAGCCCGTCGAAGGACGTGTGGGAACCGGCGGACCCACCCACGCGCTCTCATCACCGTCCCAGCCTTAAAGGAGCCCGTTAGCCTGTACGTCATGCCCGAGACCTCGCCCCGGGACCCCCGGCGCCATTCCTGGCCGATCCGCGCTCTCGTGATCGTCCTGGCGGTCGTGGGTTTCGTTGTCGCGCCTGTCGCACTGCACGAAGCCGTGCATGTGGTGAGCGCACTCATTGGCGGGGTTTCACCGTTCTCCCTTGACATCGGTTTCGTCGGCATCTACCCGGGGATCGAGGTTGCCGAGCCCCTGGACGGCTGGCGGTTGGCCCTGTTCCGCTACTCCGGCGGACTGGTGGCCGGGGCGGCGTTGTTGGTGGTCTACGTTCGCTGGTACTGGAGATGGTCCGGGGACAAGACATCGTTCGCTGAATGGTGGCTGGGCGCGCTGATCCTGCTGGTCGCCGGCAACGAGCTCGGCAACGGCTTTGCCGAGGGGGCGTTCAATGCCGAATACATTGCCAACCAGAACCCGGCGACCATAATCAGCATTGGCGCCGCCGCCGCCGGGTTTATCGTCCATCGCGTGATGCTGGGTTCCCGTGGCGCGCGGCAGGCGGTCTTGCGGGGCGCGATCGGCGACCGCCGCCAGATCGAGGAGGCCGTGCGAAGGCGGTAGTTCGGAGCCGCGGGTTCCGCCCGGATGACCACCCGCGAACCCCCTCCTGGATCAAGAGGGGGCCGTTCATAGCCTCCGCCATGTGAGGGAGGAGAGCCTGCCCTGAGCATGCCGAAGGGTATGGACGTGGATCGTGTCGTGCCATCACCTGGCCCCGTGGGCCCTTCGAGAGCCTCAGGGCGCGCGCCGGTGGGGTGCCCGGCGCTAGCAGGGTGCTGAAAAAAGGTGTTTATGCTCGAAGCGACGAGTTTTAGACGCTGTTGGCAGCTTTGACGCCGCACCGAAATCGGTGCGGAAATGGGTGGCTCGCGAGTTTTTCAGCACCCTGCCAGGAGAGGGCTTCGATCAATCGGCGGTCGCGCTTTCCGGCGTGGTCCCTTCTTGCGCTGCGGCCGGCGCGCCGCCCCCCGCCTTCGCCCACAGCCCCCGCCAGACAAACGCCGCCACCGCCGTCCCGCCGAGACCCACAACGGAATTGATGGCGAGCGCCGTGCGTATTCCGAGCCACTCTGCGAGTACGCCGCTGATCAGCAACCCCATCGGCAATCCGTACACGGCGAGTGACCGAACCCCCATTACCCGGCCCCGCAGCTCCACCGGCGCCGCTTGAAGCAGTGTGGTGGACATCGAAATCATCGCCAGGCTCTGCGTGGTTCCGTACACCACCAGCGTCGCCAGCGCGGCAAGCCACCAGCCCATCATGGCGAATGCCAGCATGCTCAGATGCCAGAGCGCGATACCGATCATCATCCTGCGCATCGGCGTCGCCGACTGTGCGTAAGCCGCAAGCGCCACCGAGCCGGCAAGCGCCCCGATCCCCGACGCCATCTGCATCACCGCCAGCCCGTTCGGACCCCGGTCATAAACCTCGCGCGCCACAATCGGCATCAGTCCGTTTACCGTGGGGAAAAGCGTCAGGTTCACCAGGAACGCCAGTACCAGCGGCCCAAGGATTGCCGGGTCGCGCCGCATGTAGCCAACGCCCTCGCGCAGGTCCCGGAGCCAGCCGGGGCCGCCTTTGCTCGCCAGCCGGGCACGCTGCCCCGGACGCGCTGGTGGCCGGAGCACGATACCCATCGAAAGCAGGCTGCTCCCGGCGTACAGCAGCACGATGGCGACGTACGCCTCGCCGATGCCCAGCGCGCTTAACAGCGCGCCGCCAAGCAGTGCGCCGCTGATGCGGGAGATGTCCATAACAGACCGGCTGAGCGCCAGTGCGTTCGACAACGAACGGGCCGGCATCACGTCTGCGAGCAGCGCCTGGCGCACAACGTTATCCAGGTTGCGTGCTACGCCGGTGAGGAAGGCGAAAACGAACGCATGCCACGGTTCAAGCGCCCCGGACAGGGCCAGGCCGGTGAAGACCAGTGCGATCAGGGATAACACGGCGCGGTCCACGATCAGCAACATGCGCCGGTTGAACCGGTCGGTCAGCGCACCGTAGACCGGGCCGAACAGAGTGCCGCCGAAGCGCAGGGTGCCGATCAGCCCGACGAGCGCCGGCGAGTCTGTGACGGTCAGGATGTACCAGCCGAGGACCAGCGTCTCCATCTCGAAGGCCCAGATCGTCAGGCCGTCAGACGGCCACTGGAACCGGAAACTGCGGACCTGGAACGCATCAAGGATTCCGCCGCGTCGTGGTGGTGTGACGGGTTCAGATGAGATCGCCGGCCGGGTTTGTTCCCGGGCGTCAGCGGCTTCCGCGCGCAAGTTGCGTGGCTCACTCATGCAGGCGAAAAGCACGCCGTGAACCGTGCACGGGATTGCGTTGGCGATGCCGCTCGCGAAAGGCTGACCCCCGGGACAGGTGCATGCCCGCACCTCAACGCACGCATGTTCAGGCCGTATTGTCCCTTTGCCCGGACGATGGACCGCGCCGTCTTCGCAGGTAGAGCGCCCAGAGGATCGTCACGTAAACGCTCGTTAATTCGAGAGCCCATGGGCCTGGCGCCGCCACCCATACCCATGGGCCGTGAAACGCGGTTACCGTCAGCCACACCCATCCCCCGACAAACCCGATGGTCGCCAGTGCCATGAGTCCGGCCATCAGGAAGCCGCCGATCCACAGCGCAACCAGCAACAGGCCAAGCTCAAGACCCCATTGGCCGTTGCCGAACGACTCCAGGAATCCGTCTTCCGGCGAGCTCGTCGCCACCCACACTCCGACGGCAGAGCCGGACAGGACGAGCGGGAGCAGGGCGCACATAGCGGCGTTGAGCGTCTGCCGGTTTCTGGAAAGAGCGCGACCGTCTTCGGGTTTTGATTCCCGGGTATCCGGCGTATCAGGCACCGGCTCAGGTGGGCTGGAGCGGTACTCCTCCCCTCCGTTGATGGCCCGGATGATGCGCGGGCCTACCGTCGTCCGGTTCTGGTAGTAGGTGGTGTGGTCCGTGAACGGGATATCCGTGTTTGTGACGCGGAGCTCTGAGTACTGCGCTCCCGCGCCGGACCGGGCACGGATTTCGGGCGTCAGTCCGCCCGCCGGAACCAGGTCAAGTCGTGCGTAAATGTCCACCCACTCGAACATCTCAGCGCGCGCGTTCATGTCCATGCCCGATCCTTCTCCCGTCACCACGGGGTCCAGCGGCTGGCAAAAGTGGGCCTTGCCGTAGGTCTCAGAACGCCGGGCCACGGCGAACACCTGGTTGATCCCGCTCCCGATCGTGACAAGTGTGATCTTCTTGCGCCGCCCCGCTTCCTCAGCCCGCCTGATCGCCTCGGCGACCGCGCCACCTCCGCGCAAGGCGTCGTAGGCGACCACGCACCCCATGGAGTGGGACACGATTGTCAGGTCTTCGATCGGGTACACCTCGTCTTCCAGGAACTCAATAATGATCCGTTCAACGATGCCGCGCGCGCTCGCCGCCCACATGCCGTGTGTCGTGTACCGGTAGACGTCGCCGAGCACCCGGCTGAGAAACGGGTCGAATGGATGAAGGAAGTGGAACGGGAGCCTTTGCAGGTAGATGAAGACGAGGCCAGACACCATCAGGAACGGGCTGGCCACCATCAGCAGAATCGTCAGAAGCACGATCTTCAACCGCGTGTTCCATCCGGAGAGGTATCCGGACCACAGTTGCGCGCCCATGCGCACCGGGCCGGGTTCCAGCGTTGACGCGCCGCCAACTGGCTGGCGCAACAGCGCCATCAAGTAGCGCGTCTGGCGCGGGATGGCGCGCGCTATCCAGAGAAACACCGCCTGGGCGGGGGGCGCTGTGAAAGCGTCCGCCCACAACGCTTCCTTCAGGGTCCAGGTCGCCAGGTTCCCTTCGCCGTCTTCGATGCGGAGCGTGGCGGTCGCCACCGGACCCGTGATGTCCATCTCCCGCTCAAGCCGGGGGTCGGCGGGCGCCGTCTCTTCAATCGTGAGGGCGAGCGCCTCTGCGACCTCCGCCAGGGTTTCACCCTTGCGTTGCCGACCGATTCCATGCACTACCACCACGCCGTGGTGTCCTGGTCGAAACGCCATCTGCCTGTTCCTCCGGCGCCGGGTGGATGGGTTGTGGCCGGCCTGTCCCCGGTCTGACGCTGATCTAAAGCGGGATGATATCCAGTTCCACGTAGCTTTCGTGTTGCGAGTCGTGGAACACCGTGTTCGTCGCGACCGCTATCTGGTCGTTATCCGCCCAGAGTCCCGTGTTCAGGTTACGGGCGAACCGCGGGAAATTTGACGACGAAATCTCAAGCCGGATGCGGTGGCCCTTCTTGAAAACGTTGCTCGTCGCGACAAGGTCTATGTCGAACCGCTTCGGGATGTTGGGATCGATGTGGTGCGTGCGTTTGCGAGAATCCTGGTAGCGGGCTCGTACGATTCCGTCCGTCAGGTTGACGGCGCATCCGCATGGGCGGACGTCCAGCAGCATCCCTGTGAAGTCGGTATCGGCGGCGGAAGTGGACGCCCAGAGTGACA
>JADFRU010000159.1:0-4747 GCA_022561115.1 Chloroflexota bacterium
CTTGTCGGCCTGGATCCATAAATCGTTATGGAACGGTCCGGTGCCGATGATGAACTCTCTCATCCCGTCTGCGCCTTTGTCGTCAAAGACGGCCTTGGAGACGATTCCGGCGGTCTGCCAGAAGGTGCTGAACCGGTGGCGGATGCCCCGGCTGTCATAGTTCTCGTAGTTCAGGCGCACCTTGTAGGTGTCCAGAATTTCGAGGTTCTTGATCAGCGGAGCGAAGTCACCGGCCTGTCCGTGTATGGACTCAGGCTGCGTGTTGCGGTTCGCGTCGTTGAACGAGAACACAACGTCTTCAGCCGTGAACTCACCCCATCCGTCGTGGAACTGGATGCCCTCACGGAGGGTGAAGTCCAACCACTTCAGGTTTGGGTCGAGCTCAAACGACAGGGCCAGGACGCCTTCCTCGGGCTGTGCGCCCAGGGTGTCCCCGTATATGGGCCTGAAGAGCGTCTCCATGATGCCGGTGATGTAGATGTCCTCGGCACAACCGGCGCTGCAGAACCGTGGGGTTCCTACACCGGCACGGATCAGGTTAACGGCAACGATCGTCTCACCGGACGGGACGGTTGCGCCGTCGCTCATGGCCGGAGCCGTGGTCGCCACTGCTGTTGACGCAGGCGCCGCCGTAGCAGCGGTACCGCCAGCTGCGGCCGTGGCCGCATCCGCTACCGCCGTAGCGGTGGCGTTATCGCCCACACCGGTGAACGACCGGAACGCCGTATCGTCAATCCCGGCTTTCCCGGCCGCCCCGCCGCCGCTTTCTCCGCCTCCACACGCGACAGACGCGATCAGAACCAGGCTTAGCGAGGCGAGGAAAATCCAGTGCCTCTTAATCGACAATCTTGCCAACGTCTCCTCCTTAATTGACATGTCCGGCACTCAATGCCGGAACGGATCCCGTACATCATCACGGCGATTGCAGCGTGGGTCTCCACGTAAATTGGACAACAATCACCTTCGGGACCACTTGAAGGCTGGTGCAAGATGGTAAGTGTTTCACCTCCCGCGTCAACTCCCTTTGTCCCCCCGTGTCGCTCATGTCAGAGCCACGTTTGAACCGGTGTTGATCTGTTACGAAAGCCGCGCAGTTAGCGATTTCATCACAGCTGGGAAACATATCTGCCGCGTCGGGAACTTCGAGCGTCTGAAGTAGCAGCCGAGCCTGGCAAGCCTTATGCGTACAGGTCTAACTGCCCGCCGCCCAGGATGAAGAATCCGGCCGGGCCCATCCCGGTTACAGGCGTAAAGTCAGCCGCGAACCGGTATCCCTCGGGTGACTCATCTTCCGCCAGCGTGACAGCGGCGGTTATTAGCCCGGGGAACCGGGTGTCGGCCCACATCTCCTCCTGGGTGCGAGCGCCGGAAAGCGTAAGCCGCACACTCCACGGTGCGCTCAACACATGCGCCGGCTCTACGATCACATCATTGCCGGGGGAATCGAGCGACGGCGCGTCCAGGTTCACTTCCGGCATCGGCTCGTAATCCGGCCGTGCGATCACGTGAACATGGGCGTGGTCCTGGCTCTGGTGTGCGATACGTCCGAAGTTTGAGATGACGCGGAAGCCCTCCGGCGTCACGCCATCGGGGACGTTATCGATGGTCAGCTCGCGCCCGACCGCGAGCGCGTGCCCAAGTACGGGCCGGAGCATTTCCTGATCCGACCAGAGCTGTTCCTGTGATGGATGGCCGGGCGGAACGATCAGCGTCATGACGCGCACCCAGGTCAGGCGATTCCGGAACGCCAGCGGTCCGACGGCATCCATGGCGCTCCGGTCCTCGGTCTCGACGCCCCCCGGGGCCAGGTACCGGGCCGGTTCGTCGCCGGAGGAGATTCGACAGAATACGCAGCCATCGCGCAGCGGGTAGCCGTGACCGGGCGCGTCTGGCTCCATTTAGCGGCGGCCCCGGCCGCGCGTTCCGGTTGAACGGCGTAACTTCGGCTGCGCCACTCCTCTATGCCTGTAATCAGGGGCGATCATCGCCCTCTCGGTCACCATGAGGCCGTCACGCAGACGGGACATGATCGCCGCCGAAAACGGAGCGCCGGAGCGCCCCCCGGACGTTCCGATGTCTCCATCGTCCCGGTCGGGGTCGGCGAGCATCACACGGCTCGTGATAACGGTCGGGAGGGCGGCGTTGTAGCGGTGAACGATTAGCTGGTACAGCTTTTCCTCTGCCCATGCGGTGGAGCTGTGCGCGCCGAGATCGTCGAGTATCAACAACTCGGCGTTTTTTACCTGGTCGAACAACCGGTCGTAACTGATCCGGCTGTCAGGGCTGAACGCCTGCCTGAACTTATCCAGGAGGTCCGGAACAAAAGCGAAAGTTACCGGCATCCGGGCGGCGATGCGCAGCCCGGCGATCGCCACGGCGAGGTGGGTCTTTCCCGTGCCGGTGGGGCCGGCCAGGTAAAGCCAGCGGTCAGGGTGCTGGGCGAAACCCCGCGCAACCCCGAGCGCGTCCTTCAGCACCGCCTGCTGTTCGCGGGTCGCCCCCGTCCCGCCTCGCGGGTCGAACAGTTCGAATGTCATCGAGTCAAGCATCCGTTGCGGGATGTCGCCGGCGGTGGACGTTGCGGCGCCCGACGGGCCTGAGATCTCGCACACCGTGGCCAGGTCTGGATCGAGCAGTCGTGTGCGCATCCGGTCCGGCATCGAACCGTGGTCTATCCCGGAAGTCACAACGGTCGGCCGGCGCGCGTTGTAACGGCTGGTCAGAATCTGGTCCATCTTTTCTTCAGCCCACGGGGTCATATTCCCGGTCCCGAGGTCATCAAGGACAAGAAGCGGCGCCGTCACGACCTGCTGGAACAGGCTGTCGTAGTCCGGCCATTCACCCGGCTCGGACGATGTCCGCAGTTGATCGAGCAACTGGGGCGCCGGGATGAAGAACACGGGCCTTCCGTCCTCAACGCACTGGTTGGCGACAGCCGCCGCGAGGTGCGTCTTCCCTGAGCCCGAGGGACCGAGGATGACGAGCCATCCCTCCGGGTTGCGCGAGTAGCGTATGGCGCACTCCAGCGCGGCGCGGAAACTCGCCGGATCTGAGAAACCTGTACGTCCGTCCGGCAGGGCGGTGTCAAACCGGAGCCTCTCAAGCGGGCCCAGGTTGGCGTAACGCTTTAGCCGTTCTCCACGGTGATCTTCCCAGATCTGCTCCTGGCATTCACACGGCGCCATCTTGCCGAAACCGGGGCTGCCCATTGGCTCGCCCAGGCGCACCCATCGGGCGTCATCGCAGATATCGCAGTGGGGCTCACGATCAGCGGTTCCCGCGTCCCCGTTGTTCTGCGAGGTAGCGTCGGATGTACTCGTCTGACCGAGTCGCGTCAGGATCTGTTCCAGGCTTTCCATCCGGCCTGCCCTCTTCCGCCCATCCTCTAAGGACGGCGGCTATGTAGTTCCAACTCCGGGCGTTGGCCCGCGCCGCAGTTGTTATGGCGTCGCGGATCCAGGTCTCCGGGTACGTATCAAGCGCGTCACGCAGCGTGTCCGCCACAGCCGGCGATAGCGTGCCGATGTTGCGCTCGTAATCGGCAAACACGGATGGTTGTGACCCGGCATCAGCCGGTGCGCTCCATGTCTCAGCGGGGACATCCCGGGCTGAGACAGGAAACGACTTTTCAACGGCCCTGCGAACGGCGTCCGAATTGAGAAAATAAAGGGGTATCCCGTCCTCCCCCCGGACAGCCAGAAGCGTACCACGGCGGGTCGCTTTTTCCAGCGCCTGTGACACCCGGTCTTCCAGTTGCGGGCCAACGGCGTGGAGCATTGCCGCGGTGGTGCGGTCAGAAAGCAGATCATCCGGCCGGATTGATGCCGGGAACAGGCGGCGCTGGTGCAGGAACCAGATCGTGCGCAGCGTCACCTTTAGCTCGTCCAGGTCGTCGATCTCTTCAAGCAGGCTGGACAGGAGCAGGTTCGGGACCGGCGTGGAGCGATACCCGGCTGGAAAGCCCTGAAAGCCCTCGTGAGTTGCTGAGTCCCGGTGACCGGTCATACCGGCCTACGCCGGAGACTCGACGACGCGCCGGTTGACTGACCGGAAGCGACCGTGCGCGTCGCTAACAGATAGCTCAATGCTTCCCGTCGGGCCGTTGCGGTGCTTGGCGACGATCATTTCAGCCAACCCGCGCGGGTAGATCTGGCCCTGGTGGTCACGCACCCATTCCTCCTCCGTCGTGAACTTGTCTTCACGATGGATGAAAATGACCACGTCCGCGTCCTGCTCAATGGAGCCACTTTCCCGCAGGTCTGACAGCATCGGCCGGTGGGAGGTTCGATGCTCGATCGCGCGGCTCAACTGGGACAGGGCCAGCACCGGCACATGCAGGTCGCGCGCCATGCCCTTGATAGAGCGAGATATCTCGCTGACCTCCTGGGCGCGGTTGTTCTCACTGCGCCGGCTGTTGCCGAGTATCAACTGCATGTAGTCGATCACTATGAAGTCCAGCCCGTGCTCCATCTGCAACCGTCGCGCCTTGGACCGCATTTCCGCGACAGACTGGATAGGCGTGTCGTCGATGAAGATAGAGAAGTCAGAGAGCACACCGATGGAGTCCACGACACGCGTCTGTTCCTGCTCGCTGAGCAGGCGCATGCGCAGGTTGTGCATATTGACCCGCGCCTCGGCGGACAGCAGCCGCAGAGCGACCTGCTCCTTGCCCATCTCAAGGGAGAAAATACCCACGGTGGCGCCCGGGCCGATACCCGCCCCGGCGGCCGCGTTCCTGGCGATGTTC
>JADFRU010000160.1:0-4724 GCA_022561115.1 Chloroflexota bacterium
CATCGACAGGATGACGATGCCGACCGTCGGGTCCGCCGCCTTTATCTGGTGTGCGGCCTTGATGCCGTCCGGCTCGGAACCCAGCTCGATGTCCATCAACACAACGTCCGGCAACACTTCCTCAGCAAGCGTTATGGCGTCAGCGCCGTTGTCCACGGCGGCCACCACTTCAATGCTGCTATATGCCGAGAGAGTCGACGTGAGCAGCTCCCTGAAGAGGGGCTCATCCTCGACAACCATTACCCGCGTGACGCCCGGCTTGTGGCCGTCCACGGCACGGTCTTCTCTGCTTCCAGTGTTCAAGCTCATCGATGCTGTTCCACCAACGTCGTTCCGTTCATGTCCGCCACCGGGACCCATCAGGGAACCGGCGCCGGCCTCTAGATTTGAGACCGATTTTCAGCCCGTAGATTCATGCTGGTCTGCAACCGCCATTTACGCGAGTTACAGGCGGCTCGGATGCTGCCACGCGTCCGGCCTGCTGGCTGAGCCTCCGGGCTCATACACAGTGAGCCAAAAGGCTCATGCCGATACGCCAACGTAACCCGCCTAGATGATTCCACGTTGCTGCGCCTGTGCGACGGCGTGCGCACGGTTGCCCACGCCCAGCCGGTCAAATATCGCTCGAAGCTCGCGCTTCACGGTGGCCGGGCTCATAAATAGCTGGTCAGCGATCTCTTTTGTGGAGTCACCTTTGGCCACCATCCGCAGCACGTCCTTCTGCCTTGCGCTGAGGTCAAGCGGCCCACCACTTCCGCTGTCGCGGAGCCTGGAAACGAGTACCGTGCTCAACGATGGCGACAACGGCGCCCCGCCTGCGGCGGCGTCTCGAACGGCCCGGCTCAGCTCTTCCTGACCCGCCTTTTTCAGCAAATACCCAACGGCCCCGGCATCCAGGGCGTGGAGCAGGTGGTCCTCACCAAACGTGCTCAGCATCACCACCTTGAGGTGCGGGTGCCGGGCCAGCATCTGGCGCAGGGTATCTATGCCGTCTATCCCGGGCAGCATCATGTCGCACAGGACCACCTGCACGGCAGACAGCTCCGGGGCGTTGACAGCGTCCTCGCCGGAATCCGCTTCGCCGACGACCTGGATATCACCGTCCGCTTCGATAAGCCGGCGAGTGCCTTCACGTACGATCTCGTGGTCTTCCACGAGAAAAACACGGATCGGGCCGTCATCATCCGGGTCTGTCCCGGACGGTTCGGAGCCCGTATCCATGGCCGACATCCGTTCTTGAAGCATCACTTTCCTCCGTTGTGCCCTGCCCGGCTTACCGGGCGTCCACAGACCGTCCCGCCTTCTGTTGGCGGACGATCATCGGTCTCTGGTTGGTCTTTCTTTCATTAACGTTTCGGGGCCTGACGCCCCCGGTAATCGTTCCCGGGCAATCGTTCCCCGGCAATCATCCGGGGGTCACCCCTGGCCATCCTGTCTGGACTCCATCCGGGCGATCTTTAAGCGCACGAACGGCTCCATGTGATCTCTGAGATCGTCCAGGTTGAACGGCTTCGAGAGCAGCATGCTGTCGGTGCTCTCGATGAACTCCTTTGTGTCCGGTGATGCGATATCTCCGGTCATGAACAGAACCCTGGCCGCTATCTCAGGGCGCAGGCCCTTGATGCAGCGGTAGACCTCCGGCCCGCCCAGTCCGGGCATCTTCATATCCAGCAGGACGACATCAAAATCGTCCAGGTTGATCATGCGGAGGGCCTCCGCTCCATCCCGCGCCACGTCCACCTGGTGGCCCGCCTCTTCCAGCGTCCGCTTCACCAGCTCTCCTACCGTGACCTCGTCATCAACTACAAGCACATGAAGCATCGTGTAGCGTGATCGCTGTGCGACCGCGGTGTCTTCCAGCACCGGGGGCTCTTCAACCGCCACTATCGGCAGCTCCACTACGAACGAAGCGCCCTTGCCGGGTCTGCTCTGGACCGTTATACGGCCATCGTGTTGTTCGATAATCCGCTGGCAAATGCTCAGGCCCAGGCCGGTGCCCTTGCCGGGCGGCTTGGTCGTGAAAAACGGGTCAAAGACCTTGCCCAGGACCTTCTTCGGGATGCCCGGTCCGTCGTCCGCAAAGCTGATGCGGATGCGGCCTCGCACGGCGGCGACACCGACCGTGATCGTCCCCCTGCCCTGCGTCTCGGACAGCGCCTGGATGGCGTTGTTGAACAGGTTCAAAAACACCTGCTCGATAAGGTGGCCATCCGCCATCGTGAGGGGCACGTTTTCGTCCAGGTAGGTGACCGTCTCAACGTTGTTGACCCGGCACTCATACTCACGAAGCTCAAGCACCTTCCGAACCGAATCCACCGCGCTGAACGGTCGCATCTCGTGCTGGTAGCGCCGGGTAAACGACAGCAGGTTGTCTACGATCCGGCCCGCTCTTTTTGCTTCCGAGGCGATGGCCTCGATATCTCGTCGTAGGAGATCGTCCATCTCTTCACGGAGGACGAGTTGCGAGAAGCCAAGGACCGCGGTGAGCGGGTTGTTCAACTCATGCGCAACGCCGGCCGCCATCTCCCCCACCGAAATGAGACGGTTGTGCTCCATGAGCCGTTCCTGGCTCATCAACCGGCCGGTTACGTCCTCAAACGACAGCAGGACCGTGTCAGTAGGTCCGGAGTCGCCGGGACCGGTCAGCGCCGAGGCGGTGAGACGGAATATCCGGTCGTTGTCATCGTCATCGGCGCCGCCGCACATGGCCGGCTCGAACTCGATCCAGTTCGGCCCGCCCTGCCCGGAACAGACCCGATCAATAATGGAAGCGAGTTTCGAGTGGTCTATAACATCCGTGATGGACACACCTTCAGCCGTTGCCGGGAATAGTTCTGTCAGCGGCGCGTTGAACCGAAGTATGGTGTGGCTGGCGTCAACTGCGGCGTACGGTCCCGGTATGGCGGCTGCGATCTGCGTGTCCAGCGTGGATTGAGCCGGGGGTCCAGCGCCCTCGGCGTCAAACGCCAGGACGCGCGCGTCACCATCGCCCGGGTTCGCGGCCTTCGCCGCTGACCGGGCCCGGTCACTCTGCTCCTGTCGTTCCACGTCGTGGGCTTCGTTCGTCACCATTACCTCCCGAGCTTTGCCCGGATTTCGTCAAGCAGCATGGTGGCCTGGTCCAGCACCTCTTCCATCGTCAGATCCTCAAGAAACTCGGAATAAATCCCGGCGGTTGAGGTGGATTCGCTTTGTTCGGCCTCAAAGATGTCCATGAGGTCAAGGTCGAGCACACCGTCCCCGCCGCTGTCCTCGTCCTCGTCGTCGTCGTCATCATCGTCACTGTCCGCCTCACCGGCGGTTTCTTCGGTCGAGACCGCCTCGTCTTCGATCGCTGCGCCGTCAGCGTCTTCTCCAGACGCGGGCGTTTCCTCTGCACCGTCCGAAGGCGCCTCACCTACGGCGAGGTCCGCGATCGCGTCCTCCGCATCATCGTTCTTGTCTTTGTTTTTGGTGAACATCGCCATGGCGATTCCCCTCGGACCTCAGCCCGTTACTAGTTGTCGGTTACCGCCGCGAACACACCATCAGCGGCGCCCGGGATGATGACCATCAGCATCCCGGAGACCAGTCCAAGCACCCCGAGGTTGAATGTGGTCCGCATCCAGTGACCGCCGGACGCAAAACTGATCGCAAAAGCGTTAGCGATGGTTAACGAGATCACCGTGGTCATGATCAGCAGGTTCAGAAATTCCATATTGGCCACGCCGAAACTGGACAGGCTGTTGGCCGCCGCCTCGATCTCGGGGCTGCGGGTAGAAAACTCGTAAGTCTGCTCGGGTGCGGAGTCGATCAGGATCTGACCGAAAAGCGACATCACGTTGATGATGAAAATGAGCAGGCCCACCACAGCGCCGTGCAGCGGGAACACGAGAAACTGGAATGTGCTGGAGACGAGGGCGCGCTTCATCCGCAACGCCGTGATGGTGGCCGCGAAGTAGGCGGTGTTCTGCCCGACCTGGTCAGCGTCTCCGCCCACCCGGATAGCGTCCCAGAAGATGCGCACCGTACGGTCGATCATCTCGGAGCCCGTTTCCTGGACGAAACGTGTCCAGCACTTATCGGCGTCGATACGTGCGTTCATGCGGATCTGAAGCCGGACCAGGTACGGCTCAAGGCTTGCCATCGACCGCTTGTCTATGTGGTTTAGCGCCTCGGCAACGGTAGCGCTCATGGCGGACGTAACTCCCCCGAGCATGCGCATAGTCGTGCTGAGGTCGTTATCCCGCTTGCTGAGCTTCCGGGCGTCCCAGTTCATGATGAAACCGGGCGGGATCAGGCCCACTCCGAGGGCGATGAAGGCCCATCCAAGGCCAGCGCCAGCGATATAAAGGAGCCCGGCCGCCGATACGCCCAGCGGGACCGATATCTTGAACGTCCGCATCGCCAGTAACTGGTGCGCAGAACTCAGCCCGGCGGACCGGGCGAACGCTTCACGCGGAGCGGACGCTTTGATAACCCACGCGCCGAATCCAACCACCATCACCACTGCCAGGACCACCAAGATGAGGGTTGACGCGCCCATGTCGTAGATCATTGTGGACACGATCGTCACGACGACGATCAGGATGGCGGACACGGACAGCGCCACGTAAGCGTCGGTCCACTTCTTCATAGATTCAATGTCGGCTTCGTACTGCGCCTCGTACTGGGCCGCCATAACGCGCGCTTCACGGGTCAAGAACTCCGCCTCATCCTCACCCGCGGAAAGTGAGCCGGACATG
>JADFRU010000161.1:0-4706 GCA_022561115.1 Chloroflexota bacterium
CTGGTCACAACGCCGACGATGTGGATGAAGGAGCGTGCCGCATCGGCCGGCCGGATAAGAATCAAGCGCGCCGCCAGCGAGCCGTCGTCCAGGACGAGCACCGTCCCGGCAAGTGCGTCGCCGATGGCGATCGCATCCAGATCAACGATATCGCCATTGATACGCAACGTCGTGTTGTCATCGATCACCAACACGGAGATCGCGTCATCTGTGGCGACCGTGATGGAGCCCTCACCGATCTCCACCACCGTCCCGAAAATCGCTTCCCGGGGACCCTGGGGAGCGCCGGGCTCCTGAGCGTCCACGGCGCGCGCTCCGACGAGAGACGCCGCCAGCACGACCAGTGCAATCACGAGTACGCCCGGGATGCGTCTCATGCTCGTCGAAAGGGAACGGACGGGAGCGGAAGCGGTTCTCATGAGGGCTTCACCGCGGTGTCCGGTCGGCCATGTAGGCCCGGCCGGGGTTGTTGCGTGGGCCAGCCCAGCGCCGGCATATGTCCACGCTAGGTCCGCCCGCATTACCGCTCCGTTACCGGCGTCGTTACGCATTCCCCGGTGGTGTATCTGGGAGGTCATGAGCCCTCCGGGAGGGCGACAACCCACAGCACTCTGCTCTCCTGGTTGCCCGACAGGTCACTGGACACGATCTCCAGCAAGTTCGGCCCGTCGTTAAGGGCGAGCGTGACTTCAAACGAGCCGTCGTCGTTGATCGGGATGATTACGCCGTTGATCGACAGCACGGCGTCAGGGCTCGTCTGCCCGGAGGCCACGATGGCGTTGCCGCGAACCACGGTGTTCTCGCCCAGGCCCTGGAGTTCAAGAAACAGTCCAAATTGCGTGGGCGATGACCCGATTGTTATCGGGATAGGGGTCGCGGCAGGTTCCGGGACCGCTGTGCTCAGGGCCGGCGCGGGGGGCGACGTTGGCGCAGGTATCGGCGTGGCGTCGTCCCGGCTTGTTGTCTGGACGCATGCCATCACCGCGCCAATAAACGCGATGGTTAATACAAGTCCCGCTGACCGGCGAAGGCCGCGACGGGAAAACTCCATTATTGCCTTCCCAACGGGGAACCCCGGGACACGTCGCGCCGGGGAGAACGGGTCGTTAGATAGCTGACGGGCCTGCCAGTCAGCGTACTGTTCGATGTCAGGTTGAGTGTCGTACGAGTTTCGTTACGCATGTGTTACCGGGCTTCGCCTGCGAATGGATTCTCCATATCCGAAATCCCGTCCCCAAGATTTTCCGGGGCATCCAGGGTGGTCAACCGGGGCGGTCCCGCAAGGGCAGCATGATTGTGGCTTCGGTGTGGTGATCCTCTGCGGGCGCCGCCGAGCTCTCCAGCGTCACGTCGCCACCGGCCCGGCGAGCGGCCGATCGCGCGATGAAGAGCCCCAGCCCGGATGATGACCGCTCCTGGCGTCCGGCGGCTTCCGGCGTCCAGCCCCGGTCGAATACGTGGGGCAGATACGATGCCGGGATTCCGGCGCCGTCGTCCCAGACGCGAACGAAGAAGTGTGTTGGATTTCGCGTCAAACGGATCTCTATGTGCTCATTCACGTGCTTGACCGCGTTGTCCACAAGGTTTGTGACGACATGGTCGAGCGCCGCAGGGTCCGCGTATACGACGCCGAACTCCTCCGGCTCAGACCACCATGTGATCTCGGCTCCCCGGTCTCCGGCAATACCGGAGTAACGGTCCACGATGTTCCTGATAACCCGGGCCGGGTCTGTAGCCTCGATTTCCGGTTCGGAGTCCGGGTTTTCGAGTTCAATCAGGACCTGGATGTTTGAAACCATGAGCCTGAACGTCGGGGCCTGTTGCTCGATCTCATCGATCAAGTCCGAAAAGGCCGGGTCAGGGTCTCGGCCGGACTCGTCCAGGCGGACCCTCGCGTCCCTGGCCCTCCCCAGGATGCGGCGGAGCGGCCGGCCGAGATCGTGCCCGAACACGTCGAAGTACTCGCGGGTCAGGCGGCTCCACTCCTGCCGGGAATCGCCGGGGGGCGTGACGCGGGCCCGTTCAGCCGATATGTACGTGGCGGCTACCAGTACCGAACCCGCGGCCAACAGTATTCCTCCGATGTAAGCGAGCGGCTCGATCAGCCAGAGCTTCTCGGACGCGTTGTCGCCCAACACGGGCGATACGACGATCAGCAGCAGGCCTGTTGCTGCGACCGCCGCTGCGAAGTACCGGCCGTAACGCCACAGCCGGGCCCGATTGCCCGGTATGTCCCGGGTGCCCGGGGTCTCCGGTGTTTTTGGCGTCATTCTGGCCGGAGCGGGGCGAGCCGGTATCCCCGGTTTCTTACGTTGATGATCAGGTCATTCGGGCCGAGTCTGCGCTCGATCGCATCACCCATCGCATTCTTGATCTCCCTGATCCGCACACGGAGCGAGGCGCGAGAGTCATCCCCTTCCGAAAAGCGTTCCAGGCGCGAGAACGGGACGAGCTCCCCCGGGCTTCTGTAGTAGGCGGATGCCAGCTCCAGCAGGATGCCAAACTTCATGCCCTGGATATCCCGTATCGGGATTTCCTGCTCAGGCGATCCATCGCCGTCGTCGCCTTTAGACACGGTGTACACGATCTCCGAATCAGGATCGACCAGGAACTCGGCGCCGATCTGGATTCGCTCGGGCGCGGTGCCGATCATACGGCGCAGCCGGAGAACCACCTCCTGCGGACTGGCCAGTTTGTCCACAAAATCCACTCTCGCATCGTGCCTCAGGGTGCCGGCGACTGCGGCGTCCCGGGCGGGTCCGCGGGAGTACTGGGTGAACATCAGCACCGGCAACTCCGGGTCACGCTCTACGATCTTGCCGAGGATGCCGAGGCCCTTGAACAGGTCGTCTCGATGCTCGCCAAATCTGACGTCCAGGATCACGCCCGCAGGCCGGTACTCTTCGATGGCGTAGAGGGCCTCGGCCTCAAAGTCGTCCCCGGATGCCACGATTTGCTGTCCTACGGATGAGGAGCCGGAGTCATCGGCGCCGGGCCGAACAACAATCGGCTCAAACCCATCGGCCTGCAAAGCACGAAGGACGGACTGCATAAGGGCCGTGTCCGGCTCATCGTCAACGACGAGGATGCGGCGGCCTGCGGCTTGTGAGGAGTTGTGCGTCATCGCGGACCCTGGTTGTGCGATCACGTTGAACGAGAAGCGTGACCGGGTTGAACCTCATGCTCCCCCGATGCGGGGTAGGTTCGAATGTACACGCTGTGCGCATGAGCGCCAAAGGGGGGAAGGCTACAGGTTCAGTCGCTCATCGCCGCAGGCCCGGCCCGGCGCCCGGGGAGCAGCCGGGTTACTCAAATGTATAATCCTGCTCCCTGTCGCCGCTGGTTCCGCTCGCCATTGGTTCCGCTCTGCCGGGCGTATCCAGATTCCACCCGAGATTTCACAGAGGTTCATCGTGGCACTCCTGCTATCGCGCTCCGACGTTCAACAGCTTCTCCCGATGTCAAAGGCCATTGACGTGGTGGAAGGCGCTTTCTCTGAACTCGCGCATGGCACCGCCGAGATGCCGGACCGCACGGTCATCACAGACGATGAGGTGGGTGGATGGATCGCCTACATGCCCGCGTACCTGGGATCATCGGGCGCTCTCGGGGTCAAGGCCGTCACGGTGTACAAGGCCAATCCCGAGAAGTACGACCTGCCGACAACGCTTGCGACGATCATCGTCCAGGATCAGCAGACCGGACGTACGCTGGCGGTGATGGACGGCGGTTACCTGACGGCCGTTCGCACGGGCGCGGTCACCGGCGTGGCAACGCGGCACCTGGCGCGCACGAACGCCAGGGTGGCCGGCATACTCGGCACCGGCGTTCAGGCGTATACCCAGGTGACCGGAATGGCGGCGGCGCGCGATCTCGACGTGATCCTGGCGTTCTCCCTGGACCCTGACGACAAGCGCCGCGCGTTTGCAGAGTCGCTCACAGAAGAGACCGGGGTCGAGGTGCGGTTGGCCGGAAGCACGCAGGAGTTGCTTGCTGAATCCGACATCGTAGCCCTCGCCACCACGGCGCCAAACCCGATCGTGGAAGCGGGCTGGTGGAAGTCTGGCACACACATCAACTCGGTCGGCTCGCACGCTCCCGGCGTGAGGGAGCTGGACACGGCGTCCATCCAGCGCGCAAAGGTGATCTGCGACCAGAAGCAGGCGTGCCTGATCGAGGCCGGGGACATCATGATCCCCATCCAGGAGGGCGCGTACTCAGCCGACGATATTCACGGCGAGCTCGGGGATGTGATCAACGGCGACACGAAGGGCCGCGAGAACGATGAGGAGATAACGCTGTTCAAAAGCGTTGGACTCGCCATCCAGGACCTGTCGTGCGCCCGGCTCGTGTACGACCTGGCGGTCGAGAACGGCGTCGGCACCGAGTTCGAGTTCTAAGGCGGGCCTATCACTTGCCATTCAGTGCTGTTGGATAATGCTGACTTCACCCTCACCTTCAACGGCTGGGAGAGGAGATTTGTGATGGGCCTAGACCGAGTCGCGGGAACTAGTATCCATGCCGTTCGAAATTGAGGAATTCGCCAAGCTGCGTCCTTACCTGTTTCACCTCACGGCACGAGGGAACATCGCCCGAGTACGTGATTCGAATACCCTCGAACCGACATCGCGGCTCTTAGAGCAGGCTGGACGTCTCGATCTCGTTCGTCAAAGGCGGTTGGAACACGCGCATGTTGAGGTGTCCGG
>JADFRU010000162.1:0-4692 GCA_022561115.1 Chloroflexota bacterium
GACGCAGGGTTGCCGGTGGCGGACAAGCCGGACAGCCAGGACATCTGCTTCATCCCGTCCGGAGACTACAAGGCCTTCGTCGAGCCACGGCTGACGGTTCGAAGGCCCGGCGTGATCGTTGACTCTGACGGGGCCGTCCTGGCGGAGCACGATGGCGTGCATCGCTTCACCATAGGCCAGCGCAAGGGCCTGCCGCTGCCGGGCGGCTCGCCGCGACCCCTGTTCGTGACAGACATAAACCCTGAAGACGGGCGGGTGACGGTTGGCTTTGCCGAGAAGTTGTTGCGCCGCCGGCTATCGTGCAGCGGCGTCACCTGGATCTCCGGGGAAGCTCCGCCGGATGGCGTTCGGATTGAGGCGCGCATCAGGTACCACGGCGCCGATATCCCGGCCATTGTCCGGCCCGATGGTGATCGCGCGATAGTCGAGTTCGAGTCGCCTCAGAGAGCCATAACGCCCGGCCAGGCGGTGGTGTTCTACCACGGCGAGCAGGTGCTGGGCGGCGGGATGATCGAGGCCGCGCTACCGGACCGGGTCCGGACTCCTGCCGCGTTGCCCTCGTAGCTTGTAAGACGGTCGGGACGTACCGCACAGGGTGTCGGGGCTATGGTGTCTGCCGTAGGATTCCGTTCACCGGCTCTGCGGGCGCACCGGAGCCTGCCGACTGTTTTTGATTCTGGCCTGATGGGAGACAAAGTTCGCATGGACCACAGGGACGTTGCACGTAACGGCCTCGATGAGTACCTGACCGGCTTGAAAGTGGCGGTGGACGGGTTGACGCCGGTGGAGATTTACTGGCAACCGTCTCCGGCTTCCAACCACATCGCATGGCTGGTCTGGCACATGGCCCGCGTGGAAGACAACTGGTACAACCGGTACATCGGGCAAGACGAACCGGTGTGGATCGCGGGCGAGTTCTGCACCCGTTTCCGGCTGACTGCCGAGCGAGGCGGGTATGGCGACACTGCCGAAGACGTGGCAGATTTCCCGAAGCTGTCTATTGAAGACCTGTTCGAGTACTTCGACGCGGTTCGCAGCAAGTCGCTCGTGGTTCTCGATGGCGTTACCGCCGCGGACCTGGAGCTGACGCGACCGGGTCGCGACAACCCGCCCAGGATCGCCTGGGTCCTGCCACACGTTCTGGTGGAGGAGGGCCAGCACCTCGGCCAGGTCTCATATCTGCGGGGCATGTTGAGAGGGCTTGGAAACTAGGCCGTCTTCGGCCCGGGCGAAGTGACGCAGTTGGGCGTCAACGCGCACGGGCGGGTAGCGGCCTGTTCCCCGGCGCTTTTGAAGGGCGGACGTATTGCTGCCCGATACGCCCCCGGGTTTGTGTGACGCTCCCCGGGGAACGGGTATGCTCCCGGCCATCCATCATCACGCCCGGGATCAGGGCAAGCCACGAGGTCCGGCATACCGGTGACTACAGCGTCTAAACGCACCCTCCCCGACGACTCCTTCGAGCTCGCTCTCAGAGAGCAGGGTTACCGCGCCGCGGCCGGTGTCGATGAAGTGGGGCGCGGAACGCTCGCCGGCCCTGTCGTGGCCGGGGCCGTCATCCTGCCGTTCGATTTGCCGGAGGACGGCCTCCACCTCATCAGGGATAGCAAACAACTCACACCTGACCAGCGTGACACGGCCGCCGCATACATTGAACGGCACGCCGTCGGGTTTGCCTGCGGAGCCGCCGACGCAGCGGAGATTGACCGTATCGGCATAGTGGCAGCTACACGAAACGCGATGGCCCGGGCGGTAGACCTGCTGGAACCGGCGACCGATCATCTGCTGATCGACGCCCTGGACCTGCCGGGGATAGCGCTGCCGCAGATATCGATGGTGAAGGGTGACGCCCGCTGCCGCAGCATCGCCGCCGCGTCCATCATCGCCAAGGTCACGCGCGACCGGCTCATGGCCACGGTCTGGGAGGCGCGTTTCCCCGGCTACGGCTTCGCAGCGCACAAGGGATACGGCACGGCAACCCATCTTCGCGCGCTGCGAGAGCTTGGTCCCATCGCCGGGCACCGCCTGACATTCGCCCCTGTGCGGGAAGCGATGGCGATCCACGGAACCCCGGCCGGAACCGCGTGATGTTCCCCGATCCCGAAAGTTCTGGGCGTTCTGGGCGCTCCGATGGCGGACGTGGAGAACTGGGCCGGCGCGGTGAAGAGATCGCCGCCGAACGGCTGGCTACTCGTGGTTACCGCATCATCGAACGTAACTTCCGAACGCGCGAGGGGGAGGTTGACCTGATCGCGTGGGACGGCCCGGTTCTGGTGTTCGTCGAGGTGAAATCACGGCGGGGCAGGGCGTACGGACTGCCGGAGGAATCGATCACCCCCACCAAGTCGGAACGGCTCATCGCCGTCGCGTACGCGTATTTGCAGGCGATGGAGTCGCCGCCGGAAGACTGGCGGATCGACGCCGTCGCGATCGAGTTCGGTATCGGGATGACGGTGCGGCGGTTCGAGTTAATTCAGTCCGCCATCGAAGCCGGATAACCGGCGCCACAGTGTGTCAGCGCCGAGTCGTGTGTTCAAGCTGCCGGGGCGAGCAAGCCCCGGCTCTACGGAACCGTAAGCGACAAGGACGGGCCCTGGAGTCAGGACAAGTTAGAACACCGCCACCGGGTTGACCGGTGAGCCGGTTACGTGCTTGAGCCTCAGCGGCAGGATGTTGATCAAGAACTCCCAGCGCCCGCGTCTTTCGCACTCTTCAGCCAGGTCATCCAGCCACGCGTTGTCGAGAATCCATCCGCCCATGGCCGGGATGAACACCTGGTGTACCGGGTTGGTGAATATCTCGGACCCGGTCGGCGTGACGTCATTCCCGGTGTCGGACCCCATCACGGCGATGTCCCGTTCCTTGAAGAATGGCAGCAACTCCGGGAGCGGCCCGGCAGAACCGGCGATGTTGGGATCGACAGGTCCGCTGCGCTCCCGCTCACCGAACTGCCCTGTGCGCAGCAGCAGCACATCGCCCTTCCCGACCTTGAACCCGCCCTCTCGCTCGGCTTTTTCGATATCCGCCAGGCTCACCCCGTCTCCGCGCTCGATGAAATCAACCCCGCGCATGCGCGCCGCATCCACCAGCACGCCGCGCGTGATGATGCCTTTGTGCGTCACGGTAATGTCGCCCTGTGTGGCGCCTTCGCGCATCTTCACCGCTGACGATGGCCGTCCGTTGTACATGTGACCGTCCCACATAAAGTGGGCGTGGCTGTCGATGTGCGTGACGGTGTGGCCGTGAAAGATCAGGCCAAAATAGTCCATCGCCACCTGTCGGCCCGGACCGTCGCCCGGCCGGTACGCCTCTCCTGCTCCGACCATGAAGTGGACGGGAGGTCGCGGCACATCTGGAGCCGCCTCGTTGAAGACCAGGGGAGCGGCGCAGCTTACGGACAGTCCGTCCTCGACCAGCGCCAGGGCGCGTTTGGTCAGCTCCGGGGAAAGGTTGTTGAGCGTCCCCAGCTCATCGTCGTCACCCCAGCGCCCCCAGTTGGAGAGCGTGTCGATCCATCCAAGTAACTGTTGCTCGTCTACGCTGTAATCTGGCATGTGAAGACAGTCCGATACTGGGGCTCAGGGAAGGTTCTATTTCCGGGATGGTGGCAATCTAATGAGGCGCCGTTTTAGCGCGCTCGGGGAGCCACCGTGGCACATGCTACACTCCCGGCCCTTCGTCGCAATCTCAGATTTTGTTCGTAACACTTACCAGCGGAGAGGTACTTGACAGCAGATCCCATGAACCGGCTGCGCGGCCTGTACGTGATCATTGACCCGGAGCACACGGGGGAACGCCCGGTGGAGGACGTGACGCGGGCCGCGCTTGATGGCGGGGCGACCATAATCCAGCTACGCGACAAGCTGTCCGATAAAGGACCCATGCTGGAGACCGCGCTGCGAATAAACCAGATGTGCCACGATGCCGGTGCGCTGTTCTTCATGAACGATCACGCCGATGTTGCGGTCCTGAGCGGGGCGGACGGCCTGCATGTGGGGCAGTCTGACCTGCCCGTGAAGGCTGCGCGAAGGGTGCTGTCGGAAGGGCAGATGATCGGCACGTCCAACCATCGCGTCGAGGAAGCGTTGATCTCGATGGCGGACGAGGTTGACTACATCGCTGTCGGGGCGATTTACGGGACCGGCACAAAGGAAGTGACGGTTTCCGCCGGGCTGGAGACGCTGGCCCGGATCAGGTCCAGGGTTAAGTGCCCGATCGCCGCTATAGGCGGAATCAATACGTCAAACGTTGTTGCGGTTATCGAAGCGGGCGCTGACATGGTGTGCGTGATCAGCGCCGTGGGCCGGGCGCCTGATCCAGCGGCAGCGACGCGCGATCTTGTTGATCTGATCGACCGGGCGCGGTCATGAAGTTGATGCCCAGATGAACTCCGGGTTGGCTCAAGACTTCTCCGGCCGTTTGCGTGAGATCGTGGAGACGGCTCGGACGCATATGGAAGCGACCCACGCAGCGCGTGAGGACGCACTGGCGGCATCCCGGAAGGCGATCCAACTGTCTTCGCGCTCGATACGGGCAGCACATAGAGGTGAGCTGTCAGACGCGGCGAGTCTCGCCCGCGAGGCGCGTGAAGCTCTGGTGCCGGCCGCCGAACGGCTGCGCGACTTCCCGAACATACACAGGGCCGGGTTTTTACAGGACGCAGAAAAAGAGGTCGCAGAGGCCCACATCACC
>JADFRU010000163.1:0-4682 GCA_022561115.1 Chloroflexota bacterium
GTGCTCGCGTGGCCGGAGAACGCCGGGCAGCCCCGCAGCGCTACCGGTTGAACGGCTGCCCGCGGCCCGATCGCCGTTCCACATCGCGTCTTCGCAGCGATGGGCCGTAAGCCTGGATAGCGACGCTGCCTTCTCGTCAAGATATCGATCCGGGCAATATCCGATCTAGGCCTGTGGCATCCTTGCCGGCGATATGACAGATCGGACACTGGACATTCCCATAACCGAAGCGGACCCTGAAGACGCCATCAGGGCGTGGTTTGCGCTGCTCGGCGAGTTCTGCGCCGCTATCGACTACGACTCGGCCGAGGCGATCTTTGCCACCGATGTCGTGTCGTTTGGGACGCGTGCGGACATCGTGTCCGGCCTGGACAACCTCCGGCGCAACCAGTGGGAGGGCATCTGGGGCAACATCGCGGACTTCAAAATCGTGCCGGAATCGGTCCGTGGATTCGGTGAGCGCGACATCGCATGGGGCGTCGCTACCTGGACTTCTACAGGATTCGACGAAGCCCACCGGCCGTTTAAAAGGCCGGGCCGGGCGACCGTAACACTGGCCAGGCGTGACGGGACGTGGCTCGCTACGCACACCCACTTCTCCCTCAACCCCGGGACGCCGCCGCGGACCTACGGACGGGCCTGAAACGGCATCCCGCCGGCGCTCAGGATAAACAGCGTTCACCCGTATACTTCCCGCAACCCCGGGTCCACGCTGTCCTGATTCCTTGCAGGCCCTACCGGGGTCAGAGGAGCATCGTTTATGGTCACTACCGCCAGATTCAAGAACGTCATCACATCCGAGGATGAGTTGCGGGAACAGCTTGGCTGGCCCTCTGAACGCGCCCGTGAAAAGACGATCACAGCGCTGGATCAGCACTGCCGTGACATCATCGCCGCGTCTCCGTTCGCACTGATCGCGACGACCAACGCCGATGGCTCGGTCGATGTGTCACCCAAGGGTGACCCGGCCGGGTTTGTCAGGGTCCTCGATGACAACACGCTCGTCATTCCGGACCGGCCCGGCAACCGGCGATTTGACGGGCTCGCCAACATCATCTCTAACCCGGGAATCGGCATGATCTTCATCGTTCCGGGTATGCGGGAGACGCTGCGAGTCAACGGCACAGCAACCATAGTCAGGGACCCTGAACTGCTCGAGTCGCTGGCTATCGACGGCAAACTTCCCTGGCTGGCGATCGTTGTCGACGTTAAAGAAGCCTTCCTTCACTGTCCAAAAGCCTTCTTGAGATCAAAGCTCTGGGACGCCGCAACCTGGCCCGACCGCGACTCTCTGCCGTCGATGGCCTGCATCCTGAACGACCACGCGCTGGGCGGCCGGGGCAACGTCAAGGAGATTGAAACCGATCTCGAAGAGCGTCACCGGACCCAGCTCTACTAGCCAGAACCCTTAGAGGAAAAGTCACCACGTCAGGAAGGGCGGGCAACAGCCCGCCCTTCCTGTGTCCACCATGCCGCCTGAATTCAGCTCACGCACTTTTTACGCGCCGGAAACGACCATCGTGTACGAGGAAGGACCCGGGAACGGGGTTCCGGTGGTGTTCATCCACAGCCTCGGTACCCGGCGTCAGGACTGGGCCGCGGTGCTCCCCGAGTTCGCATCTGATCATCACGTGTTCGCTCCCGATCTCCGGGGCCACGGTGAGTCTGGACGAGTCCCCGGCGGATACAGGTTCACTCACTACGCCCGCGATATCGTGCCGTGGTTGCGGGAGATAGTGCGGAAACCGGCTGTGCTGGTCGGGCACTCGCTCGGCGGCGTCGTGGCAACGGTGATCGCCGCTGACCATCCGGGCCTGGTGACCTCGGTGATCGCGATAGACCCACCGCTGTTCACGAATCGCAAGACAAGAAACTCGTCCGGGGATCCGGCCCGCTACCGCGAGCGGTTCAGGAGGGCGCGTGACCTCGCTGCGTCCGGGATGACCGAGGACGAGCTGTTCGCAACACTGCAGGAGCGGTCGCCAGACCGGCCGGAGAATGTCAGCAGGTCCATTGCCGGCAACCTCGCAAATCTGGACCCGGACGTCTTCACACTCGCGCTCGAAGGCGGAAAGCAGATCGACTTCGACCCGGAGGACTTGATCCGTCGATTGTCGCGTCCAATGCTCATCGTGCGTGCTGACCCCGCAAACGGCGCTGCCGTCACGGAAGACGATGCGCGCTGGGCGACCGAAACGAATCCCCTCATCTCATGCGTGTTGATTGAGGGATCGGCCCACGAAGTTCATCACTCCCATCGGGAGCTATTCGTTCAAACAACGCGTGACTTCATCAACAGCGCGTGAAAGCGGCCCGGCTTTCCTCTCCCTGCCGGGGGACACCGCAGCGGCCATATCGCAAAGTCGCGTTAGTCAGCGCCCTCCGCCGCTGCTACGCTGTCGCAGCCTTAGACCGACACCCCTCAATCGAACCACCGGAGCCCGACTTGGACTTCACGCTGATCGCCCACCGCGGCTACTCCTCCCGTGCGCCCGAGAACACCTTCTTTGCCTTCGACCTGGCGCTCCGGGAAGGATTCGATAACTTCGAGCTCGACGCCCAGATAACGAAGGACGGACAGCTCGTCGTGTTCCACGATCAGACCGTTGATCGCGTGACGAACGGAAGCGGAGAGGTGGACTCGTTCACGCTCAAAGAAATCCAGGCCCTGGACCCGGCTGCGAAGTTTGACGGCGAGGGCGATTTCTCCGGCGCTACAATCCCGACCCTGGACGAGTTCCTCGGCCGCTATGCCGGACGCGCACATCCCCACCTTGAGCTCAAGTCCCGTGAGGCTGAACTGCCGGAGATGGTCGCTGAGGCCCTCAAGCGCCACGGCTGGCTTGACGTCGCTGGTTCTGAAACGTTTGCCGCCCCGGGACTGACCGTATCGTCTTTCTGGGCTGACCAGTTGTACCGGTCCAAGCTCCGGCTGCCCAACGTTCGCCACGGCTGGCTGGTCAACGTTGTCACCGAAGAGACCGTGGCTATAGCGGAAAAACTCGGGTTTGACAGCGTCTACCCGCGTGCCGGAACCGCCACTCCTGAGACCGTCAACCATGCCTACGACCGCGGACTGAGCGTGCGCGGCTGGGGCATTGGAGACGACGACGACCTGGCAAGGATTTATCGCTCTAAGGCGGCGGGAACGACCGTCAACTGGCCGGGCGAGGCGAAGGCGTTTCTTGAAGCGATGGCCTAGAAACCGTCGCAACAGTCCCCCTCCCGGCCGGGCATCCTCCGGGCGCGGGCCGGGTGCCTGGGCCTTCCCCTGCTCCCGTGAACCCGGTCCTTCGAGAGCCTCAGGACACGCGAGAGCCTCAGGACACGCGAGAGCCTGAGGACACGCGAGGGCCTGAGGACACGCGAGAGCCTCAGGCACGGCGGCGTTGTCGCAAGATCGCCCCTGGCCGGTCCGGCCGCATCTGTCTCGTTATCTGGGAGAACGTAAATGCCGACATACGACGCCGTTATTCGCGGCGGACGTGTTCTTGACCCCGCCAGCGGCACGGACGCCGTTCTGGACCTGGGCATAAAGCACGGGCGGATCGACGCGCTCGGCGAGGGACTTGAAGTAGCAGCCGGTGGGCGGACCATAGATGCCGCCGGCCGGTGGGTGATGCCGGGCCATATCGACACCCACGCCCATGTCTCGTCTGCGGGTGATGAGCGCAACGTGGACCGGGCGCTGGGGCTTGCCATGCTCGCCGAGTCCGGCACGACCACCTGCCTGGACCTGCTCGGAACGCCCGAGTCGCTTGCCGACGGGATGCGACGCCTTGGCGCCGGGATCAACGTCGCGACGGTGATGGCGCTGATCCCGCACCTGACCATCCCGGAGGACGACCCGCCGATCGCGCTCATGCGGGACGTAGTGGCGGACGCGCTGCGGCGCGGCGCCGTCGGCGTGAAGATGATCGGCGGCTACCACCCGTTCACCCCGGAATCTACCGCGGGCGTGATTGAGGCCGCCAACGAGCAGACGGCGTGGGTCGCGTTCCACCTTGCGACCAAGGACAGCAGCAGCACGCTTGAAGGGCTGCGTGAGGTGCCGGACCTTCTCGGGAACGGCCGGCTTCACGTTGCGCACGTCAACTCCTACTGCCGCGGGGTGATCCTCACGGCGGAACAGGAGTGCCGGGAGGCGTTCGATATCCTCGAACGTGTGCGCGGCCAGGTGGTTACCGAGGCTTACCTGGCGCAGATGAACGGCACAAACGGCCTGTGCGATGAGGAGGGCAACATCGTCGCCAACGTGCCCCAGAACTGTCTGCGGGCGCGAGGTTATCCGACGACGGAGACGGGGATGCGCCAGGCGCTGCTTGACGGTTACGGTCACGCCCAGACCGTGCGCGATGGCCGGGTGGTCCTTGTAACGGGCCAGGAGGCGGTCGATATATGGGAGGCGGCGAACACCGACGCCAGCCTCAGCTTCCCCGTCAACCCGGCCTCTTCCGCGTTCACCCTCGCCACGGAGCGGTACGAAGTTCCAGCCGGAAGTTCGCCCGACGAAGCGGAGTTCCGCATAGACGCCGTGAGCACGGATGGCGGCGCGATCCCCCGGAACGTGGCGATCGAGAGGACGATGGCCCTGGTCAGCTTCGGCGCGCTCAGCCCGCTGGATGCAGCCCGAAAGCCCCGCCACAACCCGTCGCGCATTCTCGGGTTGCTGGACAAAGGCC
>JADFRU010000164.1:0-4659 GCA_022561115.1 Chloroflexota bacterium
GTGTGTCGTGATCATCACGCCGCCGAGGCCGCCCACCTCTTTATCCAGCGCCTCCAACTGCTCTATGGCGTCGTCCGGGGTTCCGATGATCCACCGGCGCTTTTTGGCGACAAACTGCGGCGTGATCTCGTCAACCGGCTGCTCCGGGGACTCCTCCCAGCCGCCGCGTGTGTTGATGACGAAGAAGTAGTCGTGGACATCCCGCTGGATCGCCTCCTCAACGTCCGCCCACGCCTGCTCACGCGTGTCTGCAAGGTAGATGTACATGGCGAGACGCGAGTCCTCGCGCTCCACGGTATAACCGTGTTTTTCGGCGGCCGCCTTCAGCCTCGGGAAATGCTCCTTGAACGGAAGCGCCGGGGGCGGCGCCTGCGCCGACGGCGAGAAAATCATCATCCCGTACCTGCCCGCAAGGTCAAGCGAGCCCGTGCTCCCGGAGGTCGCCATCGCCAGTTTCAGGCGCGGCTGCTGGTAGGACCGCAACTGGAGCGCCATGCCGCGGAGGGTCCAGAATCGCCCTTCATAGTCGATCGGATCGGGCGACTCAAGCAGTTTGACGATGATCTCCAGTGACTCCTCCAGCATTGGCCTGAGCCGCGCCGGGGGGATGTTGAACAGCTTCGCGTCCGGTGGCAGTCCGCAGGGGCCGAGGCCGAGGATGACACGCCCTTTTGACAGGTGGTCGAGAAATGCAAACCGCTCCGCCAGTTCAAAGGGATGGTGGAACGGAGCGCTCACCACCGCGGTGCCGAGCTTTATGACACTCGTCAGCCCGGAAGCCTTGGCCAGGAACATGTCCGGGGCCGGTATGTTCTCCCATGAAGCGGTGTGGTGCTCTCCGACAAAGAACTCGTCATAACCGAGCTGTTCGGCGTACTGAAGCAGGTCCAGGTCCCGGTCAAACGCCAGCGACGGGCTTTCCGTCGGCAGGTGCAGCGGCATCATAAAAAACGCGAACTTCAACGGACCGTGTCCCCCCCTGAATATGCCAGCCAGCGCGATCGCTGACGGGGGCGAAGCGTAGCACCTCGTGGTTCCATGCGGGCCTGCGGGCTGATGGCGCCTGGTGGAACCCGGCGAGGCGGTTCTGGCCGGGACAGCCCCCAGGTATTCATGTATTCGGGTATTCGTCGTATTCAGCCAGAGGGGCCGGACGCCGGGTGTTCGTGTGGCTAAACGGAACCGTGTGAACTGGTCGTAACTCGTCGCGGGCGCGACGTGCATCCAGGGTGAGCAGATCCATAGCATTCCTGTAGGCGAGTTCCGTCCCGGTATGAAAGGTCAATAAGCTGGCCTTGCAGCGTGCCGGCGGACTGCGGCGGACTACGGGGATGACCCAGGCTGGCGACTTAACATCGGACAATTCATTTGACCGAGATGACTGAGGCGACAGGCGGACGAGGTGCGTTGTCAGGCGCGCCGGGAATCCACACGGCTCAATTCAAACTTGTCGCGGCCGTGATATTCATCGTGACGGCGCTGCTGGTATCGGCGCTTATTTACTCCGACCAGGCCGACCTTTACGAGTCATCATTTGCGATATCGATCATCCGGCAGATAACGACCGAGACGGCGTTCCAGCCGATCTACCTGGTGATCGTTCTGTCACCGATATTGATCGCCGCCGCCCGCAACGTAACGTGGATCGCGCTGGCGTCCGGCGGTTTGATCATGCTGTCAATACTGCTGCCGTGGGCGCGATGGGAATACGTGGATATCGCGTCAGGGGACATCGAGGGGGCGCACAATTCGCTCTACCAGCTCGCCGGGCCGGGGCACCAGATGCCGCAGTTCGTATCGGTCCTGGTGTTGATGATCATGTCCGGGGCCACGGCCCTTTTCTGGCGCGTGAGGATCGGCGGGCTCATCGCGATCATGGGAGCGGTCACGATGATTTTCGTATGGCCCGCCGTGCTGGATGAGCCGCCGCTTATCGACGACCGTGCGCTGATCGTATTCCAGGGCAACGCGTTGCTGTTCGGGTTCTACATCGCCGTGTTTGGAGCATTGATCGCCATAGTCGGCCAGGCCCCGTTGCTGGCACGCCTGACCGGACGCGGCCCGTCCGGCGATGACACCCCGGGCAATGCGGTGGCGGAGTAACTGGAGTGCAAATAATGAGACGGTTCGGGTTTTCGCTCCGCCCCAGGACCTTTGCGGTCATTGCCGGAGGGATCGCATCTCTGGCGTTGGCCGCGTGCGGCACGGGCGGAGGCACAGACAGCATCGTTTTCACGTCCGAGAGGGATAGCGACAACCCGGACATCTACACCGTGCTGAGTTCGGGCGGTGAAGCACAGAGGCTGACCAACACGTCTGCGACCGAAAAGGACCCGAAGTGGTCGCCGTCAGGCGACCGGATCGCTTTCCTTTCCGATCGCGGTGGCGATTTTGAGCTGTACATCATGGACAGCCAGGGTGAGTCGGAGCAGGTCGCCATCGGGGGCGAGGGTGAGCGGAAGGCGTTCGCGTGGGGACCGAGAGGCACCCGCATAGCGTACGTATCGGACCATGAAGGCACCGATTTTATTTACATCAGGGATCTCGAACTCGGCCTGCAGTTCCGCCTCTCGACGATAGACGCGCAGCAAGAACTGGGAAGCTGGTCGCCGGACGGTGAGTGGATCGTTTTCGCGGTGCTTGGCGGTGAGCGAGAGGGCATCCATCGCAAGAACCCGGGCGGCGTCGATGAGGTTCAGCTAACGGAGAACGCAGACACCAACCCGGTGTACTCGCCCGATGGACGGTTCATCGCTTTCATCTCAACGCGTAACTCGGAAGAGTCCGAAATCTACGTGATGAAGGAGGACGGCGAGGATGAGAAAAATGTCACCCTCAAGCCCGGCTCCGACTTCGATTTCGACTGGTCTCCAGACAGCAAGAGCCTGGTGTTCGTGACCGACCGCGACGGCAATCCGGAGATCTACGTGGTCTCGATCGAAGGCGATGATCCAACCCGGCTAACGACCAACAACTCGCTCGAATCCTCACCGCGTTTCTCGCGGGACGGCGGCTCGATCCTGTTCGTTTCCAACAGTGACGGGGATTCAGACATATTCTTGATGCGCCGCGACGGCAGTTCACAGACGCGAATCACGGCCACAGACGAGGAAGATGTCTCGCCCGACTGGTAGGCGCTTGATGGGCGCGCCGGGTGGCCAGCGAAGGCAGGTCGCGCCACCGTCCTACGGCACGTCCATTCGCATGATCCGTCTCACGGTGAGCGTCACGAACAACACGATCACGATCCCGGCTGCGGGTAGCGCCTGTGCCAGGTCCAGCATGGCCGCGTCTCCGGCAAACTGGACATCGTCCAGGCCGTGGATGGTCGCCAGCGTGTAGTGGCGGATACTGAGCCAGCGGACGCCCTGCATTAACTGGACGATCGCCGCCTCCCACAGGAACACGTACACCAGTCCCAGCGGCAAGGCGTATGACGTCATGAGACCGGCCCATACGAAGACGGACGTGTAGGCCAGGACGCCGACAAGAAGCCCGCCTGCAATCGCTATCGAGGTCATCGCGCCGCCACCGGGAGCGATGATCGCCGTGAGCGTGCCGCTGCCCAGCACCAGCAGGGCGCTGACAAGAGCCGCTGCAGCGATCTTTGGCGCAGCGATCTGCCACCTGGCAACCGGCTTGAGGAACAGGTAGCTGAAGGTGCGGTCTTCCACCTCGTGCCCGAGAGACGCCGTTGCGAGCACCACGGTCACTATCGGCATGACAGCGGATATCACGAACGGCCCCATCAGCACAGACTCACGGAAGTCGTCGGGGTCTCCGGGCGGCGCCAGCCGGGCAATCGCCGAGAGCGCTACCGGCACGGCGGCGATGAACAGCAGGATCAAAAGGCGTCGCGGCCTGAGCATCTGGCGGAGGGAAAGGCGGAAGAGGATACCCACGCTTAGCGTCCCGCCAGGTAGCTGAATACGCTTTCCAGCGAGTCGTCCAGCGGATCGATCCGTGTAAGCCGGATGCCGAGCGCCTGCGCTGTGCGCGGGATGGCGATCTGCAACTCCCGAACGTTCCGGCTGAGCACCTGGATGTAGCCCTCACCGTCCATCGAGATCGACTCCACACACGGTTCCGATATCAACCCCGCAGCAAGCGCACGCACGTCCGATGCGCCGACCCGCACGATGTAAGGCCGTTCGCTCATTTTCTGGCGGATGACGCGGTAGTCACCGGATGCGGCGAGCTTGCCGCCGACGAGCAGCAGAATCCGGTCAGCGACCGCCTCAACCTCTTCAAGGATGTGGGAGGAGATCAAGATGGTCCTGCCCTCGGATGCGAGCGTGACCATCAGTTCCTGGAACTCGATGCGCTGACGAGGGTCGGTGCCGCTGAGCGGCTCGTCCAGGAGCAGTATCTCCGGGTCGTGAACCATCACGGCTGCGAGCCGCATCCGTTGTCTCATGCCCCGTGAGTAACCGCCAAGCCGCCTGTTCTCAGCGTCCGCCATGTTCACGCGTTCAATCGCCCGGTCCACTGCGTCCTTCAGTTCCGGAACGCCCTGCAACCGGGCGTTCAACTCCACGAACTGCCGTCCCGTCATGAAGTCGTACGTCGACTGGTGTTCCGGCATCACGCCGATTCGGCGGTACAGCTCCGGGTTGTTCCGCACGGGCTGCCCAAGACCGCGTATTTCGCCACTGGAGG
>JADFRU010000165.1:0-4657 GCA_022561115.1 Chloroflexota bacterium
TGCAACGCTACCGTGACCTGCAGGACGTGATCGCCATCCTCGGCGTAGAGGAACTTTCGGACGAGGACCGCGTGGCCGTGGGCCGGGCGCGTCGCATCCAGCAGTTCCTGACACAGCCTTTCTTTGTGGCCGAGGTGTTCACAGGCATCCCCGGACGCTACGTCCCGCTTGCGGACACCGTGCGCGGGTTCCGGGAGCTCCTGGACGGCAAACATGACGATCTCCCGGAGCAGGCGTTCCGCATGGTTGGCGGGATCGACGAGGCGCGGGAGAAGGGCGAGAAGTTGCTCGCCGAGTCCAACTGATTCTTCACTTGACCCGGGCTGGGTTTCGGCCCGGGATTCAGGGGTGGAGCCCCCGGTAAATGGCCACATTCACACTGACAATCGTCACGGCCGAGAGCGAGTTGTTCTCGGAAGAGGTGGACGCTCTGGTTGCGCCGGGAATCGACGGCCAGCTTGGCATCCTTCCGAGTCACGCGCCCTTGATGACGCAGCTACAGCCCGGGGAGATGACAATCCGCTCGGGAAATGACGAGACCGTCCTTGCGGTAACCGGCGGCTTCATGGAAGTGTTGAACAATCGCGTGACGATCCTCGCCGACACGGCGGAGATGGATCACGCGATCGACCTGGAACGAGCGGAAGATGCGCTCGAAAGGGCGAAGCACTGGGTCGAAGACAGGCCGGAAAATGTTGACCTGACGCGAGCGCTGCAAGCGTTCCAGCGCGCACAGGTTCGCGTCGGACTGGCACGCCGCCGGGGACGAAGGCAGTCAGCGGCAACACCTCCCATACCGGGTGCGCCGAGCCCGGAGATATAGGCCCGGCCTAACCGGGCCCGCGTCATGGCCGGGCGGTAGCTGTTGTGGGAAGAAGCCGTGGCTTCCCGTTCTCACGCGATACAGGCGGCCGGGCGGCGCATTGTCGCACTGGCCGGTACACGGCCCGCCGTGTCAGTCCCCGGTCGCTGTCTCACCACTTGTGTGCGGCTTCAGGAAATACGTCATGGACTGTAACGCCAGCACCGGGTCAACGCCGCGTACCCTAACGTCCAGGGGCACCTGCGGTGCGACAGGGGCGTAGTTCAGGATCGCCTTGATTCCGGCCTCTACCAGTGCGTCAAAAACGCCCTGCGCGTTTGTTGCGGGGACGGCGACGATACCGATCCGGATGCCGAGTTCATCGACCGTTGCCTTGATCTGGTCGATGGGGCGGACCTCGATGTCGCCGATGGCGGAGCCGATAACGCTGGGATCGGCGTCAAACGCCGCAACGATGTGAAACCCCTCCGGCCGGAAACCCGGGTAGGAAAGGATCGCCCGGCCAAGCCGTCCTACACCGACCAGCCCGGCGTTCCACTGCCGGTCCAGTCCCAGGATAGAGCGCAACTCGATCGCCAGGCGTTTTACGTTGTAGCCCCGGCCCTGTTTGCCGAACCGGCCAAAGTAGCTCAGGTCCTTCCGGATCTGGGCTGGAGTCATCTGCAGTTGTGCGCCGAGTTGCTCAGAAGACACCATCTCGGATCCGGCGGCTTCAAACTGGGCCAGGACGCGGACGTACAGTGGCAGGCGCTGGACGACCACCTCAGGCGCCTCTGCACTTGAGCGCGTGTCGTCAGCGGGATCCGAAGTGAAGTCAGTGGTCATGCTGCGGACTGCTCACCGCCTTAAATCGGGGAGTTGGGGTCAGAAGTTTTCCTGTTACGTGCGTTTTATCACAATCTCGGACCCTCGATCAACTTTTTCGCGTAACAGGTATATGAGAAAACCTGAACATCGCGCCCCGCCGCAGGAGCTAAAGTGGGTGCATGCAAGTCGCTTTATGCAGGCTGACGCTCCGATTGCACGACAACCGGTCGTTGAAAGGCAAACGGCATGTTGTCCGGTCACTGATAGACCGCATCCGTCACCGGTTCAAAGTCAGCATTGCTGAGGTCGGGGACCAGGACCGGCTCAGATCGGCGCGTATCGGCATCGCCGCGGTCAGCGGAGACGCCCGGCACGCGACCGAGGTTATGGATCGCATCGTCGAGTATGCCGAAGCGCAACTCTTTGAAGCGGACATCATCGATATCGAGCGTGAACTGATCGATCTCGAGTGATGCGTCCGGGTCTACGCCTGGCGGGCCGGGACAACTCGAGGGGCCTGTGACGAAAAGAAGCCCCGGGTTCAACGAACCGGGGCTTCCAGTGCATGGTTTCTTGTGAAGATCTGTTGATTCAGGCGGCGCGCGTGGTGGACGGCACGTCCGTGCTGCGCTTCTCTTCGGCCTTTGAACGGATCAGGAACCCGCACTGCAGGCATTCCATGTAGCGCCCAAACTGGTCGGTATTCAGCTGAATGTCTCCGCTGCAGCGGGGGCAGGCCTTCAGGTAAAGAGTCATCGTAGAGTTTCCTGTTTTCGGCGGCCTACGGTACTTCCGAGGCCGAATTCGTTGTGGTTCGCTGGTTTGATGTTGCCGCGACACTTCGTGACTGTTATCACAATGTCTGGCAGCGCCGAAGTGTACTGCGATTTCTGTCAGTTTGCACGTGTTAGAAGGTTGATTTCGTTAACATTACGTGAAATTTCCGAAAACAGATGTAGTGAAAACGACGCGCCGGGGCATTGCCAAACACAACATTGACACGCTCCGTATCAAGACATACGATACGGAGCGTATAACTGAACCGGCGGCGAACCTCGTCGTGAGGTGACGTATTACGCCTGATTGAACGGATTGGGGCATTGGTAACAGATCGAGGGAACGCCCGAACAGACACGAGCGGCGCCGGCTTCACCGGCGTCTACATAATCAGCGTCGCCGCCCGGCTGCTGGAGATGCACCCGCAGACGCTGCGGAAATATGAGCGCGTCGGGCTGGTGCAACCGTCCCGCACCGGCGGCCAGCTCAGGCTGTACTCGGAGGAGGACCTTCTCCGGCTGCGCGTAATCCGGAGGCTGGTGGACGAACTGGGCTTGAATCTTGCGGGCGTGGGCCTGGTCCTGAACCTGGTGGGCCCGTTACGCCGGCTGGTGGACGGGGCGGAAATGAGCACGGAAACGCTCAATGCCGCCGCGATACGGGCTACAGCCGAGTTGAGATCATTTTTGAAGTACGTAGGCGCGGAGCCTGACGACCTTCCCGGATAGCCGGGAGTAATCGGGAGAACATGGAACGCGCGTTACACGGAGGAGAGGCACCGTTGAAGAAAACGAAGGATGGGCCGGCTCGGGACGACGAGACGGCCGATTCGCCGGTGGATGTGGAGGAAGATGCCCGGGATGAGGCCCCCGCAACGAAATCGGGGACAACGACACCGGAGGCGACGACACCGGGGACAACGAAATCCGGAGCAACGGAATCTGGCACTGTCGAGTCCTCGGGGTCCCCTGAACTCGAAGAGCCGCTTGAGATCGAGCCGCCCCTTGACGCTGCCATAAGGGAGCGGGATGAGTTGAAAAGCCTGGTCCAGCGTGTGCAGGCGGATTTCGTCAACTATCGCAACCGCGTTTCGGCCGAGCGCGACGAAATACGACGCTCGGCGACGCGCCGGATCGCTTTAAAGGTGTTGGACGTGGTTGACCAGTTCGACTCCGCCCTGGATGCGGAACGGCCGGAGGGTGTCAGTGAATCGTGGATCGAAGGGATTGACGGTATTCGTCGCTCGCTCGTCCAGGCGCTCACGTCTGAGGGCATTGAGCCGTTCGAGAGCTCCGGGGAGTTGTTTGACCCGAGGTTCCATGAGGCGCTACTCACGGCGGAGTCGGACGAGGTGCCTTCCAGCACCGTTCTGAACGTCCTGCGCAAGGGATACAAGATGGGCGACGACGTGATCCGGGCCGCGCAGGTTCAGATATCCATCGTCCCCGACCGATCATCAGACACGTCAGACACAGAGCAAAAAGACGGGTGAGTATCTGAACCGGCGGGGCGCGATGGCCCCGCAACCTGCCCCGTTATCTTCAAGGAAGCCGGGCGTACGATGACGAAACACGAAAAAGAGATATGACGAGGAATCAACAGAAAAATGGCTAAGGCGATCGGAATCGACCTGGGCACGACCAACTCCGCTATGGCGGTGATGCAGGCCGGGGAACCGGAGATCATCGAAAACAAGGAAGGCCGGCGAACAACGCCGTCCGTGGTTGCCGTAAACCCGAAGACCGGTGAGCGGTTCGTCGGCGAACTGGCGCGGCGGCAGGCGATCACAAACGCGGAGAACACCGTGTACTCGGTGAAGCGGTTCATCGGACGGCGGTTCGACGACCCGTCCGTGAAAGAAGACAGGAAACGGATTTCGTTCAAGCTCTCGGCCGCTCCGTCCGGGGATGTGTCGGTGGTGTTCAACGACAAGCCGCAGTCCCCGCCTGAGATATCGGCGATGATCCTGCGCAAGCTCAAGGAGGACGCCGAGACGAAGCTGGGCGGCGTGGTAGACAAGGCGGTCATCACGGTCCCGGCCTACTTTGACGACAGCCAGCGTGAGGCGACGAAGGTCGCCGGCGAGATCGCCGGGCTTGAGGTTCTGCGCATCATCAACGAACCGACCGCGGCCGCGCTTGCGTACGGCCTTGAGGGCAAGGGCGACCAGACGATCGCTGTGTACGACTTCGGCGGCGGGACGTTTGACGTCACGATTCTCCAGATCGGCGACGGCGGATTCGAGGTCAA
>JADFRU010000166.1:0-4645 GCA_022561115.1 Chloroflexota bacterium
ACCAGGGCGTGACCGCCCGCGCGCCAGACCCGCATTACACGCCGTTTGAAGGGCTCGTGGACGCAGCGACAGCCCCCGGCCGCAGCGCGCTGATTGTGCTGCTCGACGGGATCGAGGACCCGCACAATTTTGGAGCGATAGCCCGCACCGCGGACGCCGCCGGAGCCGACGGCATCGTGATACCGGAAAGGCGCTCCGTCGGGATCACGCCCGGCGCCATCAGCGCCTCAGCCGGGGCGCTTGAGCATGTGTCGGTAGCCCGGGTCGTAAACCTGCCTCGCGCCCTGGACAGCCTCAAGAAATCCGGCCTCTGGATCATCGGGCTGGACGGTGACGGAACGGAACTCCACACGAATGTGGACCTGAGGGCGCCCACGGCGCTCGTGGTCGGGTCCGAGGGGTCGGGCCTGTCACGCCTGGTCCGGGAGAAGTGCGACAGCCTTGTAAGACTGCCCATGTCCGGGGCCGTCGAGTCCTTGAACGCCTCGGTGGCGGCGGCGATAGTACTGTACGAGGCTGTACGGCAGCGTACGAGAACCGATCTCGACCAGCCCGGGAATTGATGCGGATCGGCGGTTAACGCCGCGCACTCGCGTCGTTGCACTGCGTACTCACGACCAGCGCGAACGGTCATAACCATCCATTTTCCGGACTGGACCGTCGTCGCAGAATGTTCCATCGCCGCGTGTCACGCTGCTGACTCCCGGGCCGATCCCGGCAGCCATTTGAACCCAGGTATCACCGTCATGGCGATAACGAAAAGCCCGTCTTTCTTCCACCGCTCCGCAAGAGCCGGGGCGGTGCTCTTCGCGCTCCTGTTGCTGGCGGCGTGTAACGGCGGAAGCGAAACGCCTGTTCCCGTAGCCACCGCATCTCCCGGCCCGGACGCCACGGTTGAACCTGATCCCACCCGGGTTCCCGCCCCGGCCGAGACGGTCAGAGAAGCGACGGCAGTAACTCTCGAACCGACTCCTCCGGCACAGGAGATTCCACCCACAACAACGCCGTCGTTCCCGGCCGCCGGAGTCAACGCTCCCGCAGGGCTTGAGTGTGAACCCGGTGAGATAGCGAAATGGGACGGCTCAAAATGGGCGTGTGCAACCGATGAAATCTTTGAGCCGCCGCCGGTAATCGCCACCGAAGATATTTTATCCAGCCTCGCCTGCACACAGGACCAGATCGTCAAGTGGAACGGGAGCGAATGGGCGTGCGCGTCAGACGAGACGGGCACGATCCCGCCTGCCGATACGCCGGTGGACGTGCCGCTGGACGTGCTTGCCGGCCTGGCATGTCAGGCCGGGCAGATAGCGAGATGGGACGGGAGCAAATGGGCGTGCGCAGATGACGGAACTGGCGTCAGTCCGTTTTTCACATCATTCCCGTCGCCCGTCGTCCTGGATACCGACGGGCTGGTGGGTCAGCACGTATCCGCCGTATTCGGCTCCGATGGGCTCGCGTTTATGGCGTACTACGACGAGGCAAACGGAGACCTCAAAACGGTCCACTGCGAAGACGCGGACTGTACGGCCTCCCCGGCATCGGTCATAGATTCCGATGGGCTGGTCGGTCTATTCACATCGGTGGCGATAGGAACCGATGGGCTGCCCCTCATTAGTTATGCCAGTTTCACAACCGGCGCCCTCAAAGTGGCGCACTGTGAAACCGTGGCCTGCACCACCGCCACCAGCACAAGCGGCAGCCCGGCGGCGGCGCAGTACACGGCGATCACCATCGGCGGGGACGGGCTGGGCCTTATCGCTTACTACGATGGGGCCACGCAAAACTTGAACGTGGTCCATTGCCTGGACCTGCTATGTGAGGAGAGGACGACGGTGATCGTCGATTCCGTGGGCGTTGTCGGGCTGTTCACGTCTATCGCGACCGGCCCTGACGGCCTGGGCCGGATCACATACTGGGACGGCTCCAATGACCTGGTAAAGACGGCCCGGTGCAACGATGCCGCCTGCACGAGCGCGCGTATCGTCACCATCGGATCGGGGCAGTTCCCCTCGATAACGATCGGCGCTGACGGACTCGCGCTGATCAGCTATTACGATCCCGGCCTGCACAGCCTTGTGACCGCCCACTGCTCCAACGCCGATTGCACCGAGACAACGAAATCGACCATCGACTCCCTCGGAAACGTCGGCCAGTTCTCGTCCATTGCAACGGGCGGTGACGGGTTTGGCCTGATCAGCTACTACGATCTCAGTTCCGGCAACCTCAAAGTCGCCCGATGTGCCAACGCTACCTGCACCGCCGTACACGTCACCATGCTTGACTCGGCGGCGAACGTCGGACTGTTCAGCTCGGTCGCGGTCGCCGGGGACGGACTCGCGCTGATCGCCTATTTCGACTCAACAAATGGGAATCTCAAGGCGATCCGATGTGGAATCGGAATCTGCAAAGACCCTGTCAGCGGACCTGATTCCGTCGTGTTCTCGCGGGCGTCCGGCACCGGCGAGGCCACCGCCGTGGCGGCATGTCCCACGGGCGGTCACATAACCGGCGGTGGAGGCGAATCCACGTCACTGCTCCGGTCTAACGCACCTGCAAGCGCCACGACATGGCGTGCGGTGGGGTTTGATCCCGACGGCCTGGTGGTGACCGTTACCGCGTGGGCGATCTGCGCCGGTCCGTCGAATTAGCGAGCGAAGATAGAAGCGGCGACGCACCAGGCTTGCCGGTATCGGCTGCCTGTCCATAATTCGATAATCTGCCAGGCGTGCGCCGCGGTCGCTGATTGTGGGCGTAGAATCCCGGGGCCGTTACTCCGCCGGCCGCCACCCCCTGCCACGGGATTCCTGACACGAACTCAGCTTCGCCGACGACCAGCGACTCCTACCGCTGGTTGGCGTTCACAACGGTCGCCGTCGGCCAGTTCACGACCGTCATCGGCAACTCCGGAACGGTCATTGCGCTGCCACGCATCGCTGACGAGCTGGAACTTGACCTCGCAGTCGCTTCCTGGGTGATGGTGGCCATGGCGCTCACGATCAGCGCCGTGCTTCTGCCGATGGGCCGCCTGTCAGATATTGTGGGCCGCAAACGGGTTTACCTGGCCGGGATGCTGGTTATGGCGGGCGGCGTGGCCGTCAGCGCCACGTCCCAGAACCTGCCGATTCTTCTGGTCGGCCGCGTGATAGAGGGCTTCGGCGCGGCGATGGTCATGACCGTCGCCGTGGCGATCATCACGTCCGTTTTCCCGGCTCGCGAGCGCGGCAAGGCGCTCGGCATGAACATGTTCGTCATCGGCCTGGGAGCCGTCAGCGGGCCGGTTGTTGGCGGCGTGCTCGTAGACATATTCAGCTGGCGGGCGATCTTTGTGGCCACCGGGGTTGTCAGCCTGATCGGCGCCGTTCTGGCGTTCGTTTTCATCGACGAGCGACGTGTCGGCGGTGGCAATTCAGAGGCCGGTGGACGGCTGGACTGGCCGGGCATCTTCACATCATCCGCCGGGCTGGCGATCCTGATCCTTGCGTTGACCAACGGAAACCGCTTCGGATGGGGTTCGCCGTACATCGTCGGCGGCTTCGTCGGTTTTGTCGTATTACTGGCCTGGTTCCTGCGCTGGGAAGCACGCGCCGCTTCCCCGATGATTGACCTGGCGATTTTCCGGGTGAGCCAGTTCTCGTGGGCCGTGTCCGGCCGGTTCCTGGGATTCTTGATGAACGGCCCGACGAACTTCCTGATGCCGTTCTATCTCCAGGAAGTGACAGGGCGCAGCGCCAGCCAGGCCGGGCTGATCACGATTCCGTTGCCGGTCACCATGGCGATTGTGGGCGCGTTCGCAGGCCGGTTGTCAGACCGGTTCGGGTTCCGTAATTTCATGCTCGCCGGCCTGGGGCTGCAACTCGGCACCCTGGCGGCATTCTCCACTTTCGATCAAAGCACGCCGCTCGCCGTGATCCTGCCGATCATGTTCGTCCACGGCCTGGGTTCCGGGTTGTGGATGGCGCCCAACCTGTCTGCCGCGATCGGCGCAGTATCGAGATCGACGTACGGAGTCGCGGCGGCGTTCCTGAACCTGGTGCGCAATACCGCCAACGTGACAGCGATAGCGATGGCCGCCGCTATCGTGGCCGGGGTCATGATCTCCCGCGGCGCCGGCTCGGACCTGAACGCCGTATCCGACGACCCGTCCGGTCCCGCGGGCGACGCGTTTGTGTCCGGGATGCACATCGTGTTCCGAGTCTTGATCGCCGCCGGGGTTCTTGCGATGGTCGCTGCAATCATGGCCGAGAGGAGCGCCACTCGCGCACACCTCAACACTCCCGGTCCATCAGAGACCGAAGGCAAAGCACGCGTCCCCGCGATCGGGTCTGAGTGAGGCTAGACTTCTCCAGCGGCCGGAGCGGGAGTCCCCGTGTGGGCGCAATCCAGGTTCATCCAGGTTAGGTCAGCACTGAACGGAGATCGACGTATGGGCAAACTCGACGGGAAGATTGCGATCATCACGGGCGGCGGCACCGGCATCGGTCGCGGGATAGCGGACGCGTTCATCGCCGAGGGTTGCACCGTCGTGATCTCCGGGCGTCGCGCTGAAGTCCTGGAGAAAGCAAAAACCGAGCTTGAGGCCGGGGGTGGGACCGTGATGATGGTCCAGTCAGACGTGACAAAAGAGGATGAGGTAATCAGCCTGTTT
>JADFRU010000167.1:0-4619 GCA_022561115.1 Chloroflexota bacterium
CCGCTAAGGTCGTCACAGGCCCAGCTTCTTCATGTGGTCGAGCCGGGCCTGCCGAGACGCTTCGTACCGAGCCTTCGTCTTGAAGGGCAGCACGGCGAGCACTGTCAAAGGGACTTCGCGCCTGTTCGTGTTCCGCAGAACGTACTGCTCTATCTCAGGCGTATCGCTCCAACTTTCCAGAAGCGCCTGACGGATGATGGTTAGGGCGCTGGTATTGAAATCGCCTTGGCCCAGGTTCACCGACGGATCGTCCAGCGCGTGGCGAAAATCCTTGATCGCTTCCGGCTTCTTGCCGGTCATGCGCTGCACTTCGCCCGCCAGGCTGTTGCGAACGCTCTCGTCGACGTCGACCAGCGTACAGCCGTGCGGGCCGGTCGCGCCGGCGTTCGGCTACAAGATCGAGTACGCCGGCCGGACGGTGGTGCTCTCAGGCGACACGCGACTCACGGAGGCTGTGGCGGAGCACGGCGCCGGCGCGGACGTGTTGATCCACGAGGTGATCTGCGGCCACAAGGAAAACTCCCCGGACCCGGAAGCGTTCGAACGGATCATCGCCCACCATACAACGCCGCAAGAGGCGGGCACGGTGTTCGCCCGGGCAAAACCGCGGCTGGCGGTGTACTCACACCTGACGATGATCACCGGGGCGACCGTCGAGGACGTGGAAGCGCAGACACGGGAGACGTACGACGGGCCGCTCCTCGTCGGCGAGGACCTGACGCGTATCACCGTCGGCGATGAGATCACGGTCGAGCGACTGCGCTGACGGAGCGTGACCCCGCGCCACGCCTCCCGTGATCCCAAGTCCCACACGCCTTCACCGTCATTCCCACGCCGGTGGGAATCCAGAAAACGCCGGTTGTGCGTTCACGCGCCTCAAGGACGGGGACCGTATCTGGATTCCCGACTGCTCGGGAATGACGGGCTTATAGAAACGGCGGCGGGGGCGGATACCAACCCGCCCCTGCAACGCCCGAACAGCGCCGCCTAGTCGTAGATCGGCAGTTTGCCCTGTACGAGCTTGTCCTCGCCGATGTGCTGGCGGATCTTCTCCCAACCCTCGAAGTCCCACTCGGCCAGGAAAGTCACGGCGTAGCCCGGCCGTCCCATTCGCGCGGTACGGCCAATCCGGTGGACGTACTCCTCCACGTTATCCGGCAGGTCGTAGTTGACGACGTGGGTGATCTCCGGGATGTCGATTCCCCGGGCGGCGACGTTGGTCGATACCAGGATCGGCAACTCCCCGGCCCGGAACATCCCCATCGCCTGGTTCCGTTCTCCCTGCGACAGCCCGCCGTGGAGGCCCATGGCCGGGAATCCCTGTGACTTGAGCGCCCGAGCAAGCCGGTCCACCCCGATCTGCGTCCGCCGGAACACGAGCATCCGATAGCCCTCCGCCACATCGTCAAGGACGAGGCGAAGCGCCGTCTGTTTGTCCCGTTCTGCGACCTCGAAATAGATCTGGTCCACTTCATCCACGGTCTGTATATCGGCGCCAAGCTGGATCCACATCGGATCATCCTGGTAGCGCCGGATCAACCGCCGGACAAAGCCCGGGATGGTCGCCGAGAACAGCAGCGTCTGGCGACTGCGCGGTGTCCTCCGAAGAATGAACTCCATGTCGTCGGCGAACCCGATGTCCAGCATCTCGTCCGCCTCGTCCAGCACCGCGATCCTGACGTGCTGCAGGTCGAGTGTGCCCCTGCCCATGTGGTCCATGATGCGGCCGGGCGTGCCGACGACGACGTTGGCGCCGCGCTGCAACTGCACGAGTTGACGCTGAATCGGCTGGCCGCCGTAGACGGCGCACACGGAGATACCGCGGTACTTGCCGATGCGCTCCACCTCCCGCGTTACCTGCATCGCCAGCTCCCGGGTGGGGACCAGGACGATCGCCTGCACCTCGCGGCTGTGCGGGTCGACTCGCTCGCAGATCGGGATTCCGAACGCAGCGGTCTTGCCGGACCCGGTTATCGCCTGCCCGACGAGGTCGCGTCCCTCAAGGGAACCCGGGATCGCCTCCAACTGGATGGGCGACGGGTCCACGTATCCCATTTCGGCCAGGGCGGCGGCGACGGCTCCAGAGAGCTCTATCTCACCGAACTTCCCGCGCTCCGGTCCCTGGTATGACGTGTCCTGATATTCACCACTCTCGTATAAGGGCAATCCCCTGCCGGGGCTTTCCGAGGGAGCGGAAGACCGCGTGGGCCGTCCTCCTGTCCGCGCCTCGCCGGTCCGTGCCTCGCCGTCGGGGCGCCGGCCTCGACCACCCCTGCGCCGCCTCGGCGCATCGACTTCGCGCGATTGGTCACTTTCCCGTGTACCTGCGCTGGTAGGCTCTCGTTCCTTGCCCGACCCACGCTTTGCGCGTGAAGGCTCTTCCGTCTCCGGTCTTACCGCATCGCCATCCCGAGCGCGACGCCCCCCTCGGCGGCCGCGCCCTCCGCGGGAGCGACGCGCCGGTGGACCGGTCGCGTTGTTCGCGTCCGCAGCGCGTCGCGAGCCGGTCTGGCCCCCGGTGCGCGGTGGCGCTTCGATATCGTTCCGTTCCCGTCCATCTGCATCGGCGCCGGAGTCGCCGGATTCGGCGGGCCGAGCGGGCGCATCCCGCCGGGTTCCGCCTAGAAATGAGGAAAGGGTGCGCAAGACACCTCGCGCACCCCGACGATCCGAACCGGCCCTGTTTACTTCTGGATTTACTTCTGAGTCTCTATTTATTTGTGGCATGTATCACATACCAGTCTAGGTACTGCGTAACTGCGATGCAATTCCGACGAGGGAGCGACGCCCATCGACAACGCGGTTTCCCGGACACTCGCGGGAATACGTCGCGCCCCACAACGGCGAGCCGGAACCCGTTCCTGCTACGTTCAACACGATGGATACTCATGCGGAATTTCGTCGTTCCGAACGGCAGACCCTGCCCCTGCGCCTTGCCGTAATCGCCGGAGCGCTGGTCCTGGGGTTGGCGACCGGCGCCAGCCCGGCCGGAGTAGCCGCCCTCGCGATCGGGTTCGCCGCTTACACCGCCGTCCTGCAGTTCGTACTTCTTCCCCGCTTCCGGTCCGACGCCTGGATATACGGCATGGCCGGCTCGGACGCGCTGTTCGCCGGGTTGACCGCCGCCGCGCTTGGTCTGCCCGGTCCTGCGATCGCAATTCCCGCGGTATTCGCCGCGCAACACGCGCTCTTTCTCGGTTATCGAGGGGCCGTTGTATCCGCGACCCTGGGGACGTTGGCGGCAGTCGCCGGAGGGATAGCCACCGGCGCAGGCGCGCTCACCGCGCTCGCCTCGGTGGCCCCCGTTATCGCCGGTGCTGCCGCATTATCCGGGTACATCGCCGAGAGCCGATTTTCTGAGCGAGCGGCGCGCAGGGAGTCCGAACGAAACCACGACGCCAATTCCCGCGCGGCCCAGATGCTAGACGGCCTCAGGTCCATCGCCGCCGCAGATAGCGAAGCGACGGCGCTGGAGGCGTTCGCCCGGTCCATCCTCACCGTCACCGGTTTCGACGCCGTAGCGGTCTACACACGAAGCGGAGGGCTGGGGCTCCAGATGCGGGTCGCCCTCTCGCGCAGCGACGCGTCCGGCCTGACTACCGAATCGGCGGCCCAGTCGCCTGACACCTACGAAGAGTCGATGCACGGAGACTCCGCAGCGGCCCGGGCGGCCTCGCAGGGCGTCGCCCTCGCGCTCGGCCCGGGCGGCGCCTCTTCGGAGCAGATGCCGCGGTGGGCGGCCCGGATGGGCTACGCGTCCGGGGTGGTGGCGCCCATGGTCGCGGGACACCTGACCGCCGGGGTCGCCTTCGGGCTGGACCGTGACGGAGCGGCGGTGACCCTGGACCGGATTGATCTGATGGAACGGTTTGTCTCGCTATCGGCGCGACTGGTCGCCGCCCACGGCGCGGGAGCGCAGCCTGCCGGCCGCAACCGCTTATCGCTGGAACTCGATGCCGCCGGCAGGCCGGATATCGGAGAAGCCCGGCCCGTCATCAAGATGGACGGCCTGACGCTGGACCCGGCGACCGACCGGTCGTCCGTCGGCGGCGTTGCGGTGTCGCTCTCCCGCAGCGAGTTCGATCTTCTGTACGCGCTCGCCGGGTCGCCCGGACGCGTGGTGGACCCCGGGTCTCTCGTCGAATCTGCTTTCGGCGGCACCTCCAGCGCTGGTCAGAAGACCGTCGACGCCACCATCTATCGACTGCGTCGCAAGCTGTCCCGGGCGCCCGCCGGAGAAGGCCTGATTCGCACGGTCCGAGGCAAGGGCTATCTGCTGGATCCCTCGTCCCAGGGCGATGCGCTCGCACAGGTCCCGGACACCGTAAGCGCGGACTGACCGCGGTCCTCCCAATGGGGCCGTTCCGGCAAGCCCGGGGCGCCCGAGATACAAAGGCATAAGAAGGGGACGGCGACGGGTCCAGTCTCGCGGGGGCGGTGCTGGACCCGTCGCTCGTCATTCGTCCGCGTCCCCGGGGGGAGAGGGCGACGCCGGACGGGTCGAACGGAGCGATTCTCCGCTCGGGCCGGTGAAGGGGGTTGTCACCGGTACCGGCCGACGTTAGCACGTTTGTTCTAAACCCTGCCCTCAGCATTCCTGGCATGTTTTGGAACAATTG
>JADFRU010000168.1:0-4573 GCA_022561115.1 Chloroflexota bacterium
TGGATATCGCAGCATCCTTGAACATGGCGCCCGTACCGGAGGGGCAATGCTGGTAGCAAACCTGGAAGACGTGGCCGAGCGGTTCCCTGACTCCAATGTAACTGTGCAGGCCGGTATACGCTCGGGCATCTACACACCCCTCATATCAGACGGCGTGGTGATCGGCACACTTGCCGCCGGATTCGGTAAAACGGACGCGTATGCAGAAGCTGATCTGGCGATCCTTGGGCGCATGGCCGCGCAGATTGCCGGAACCATCGCCAACGCAGAGCTAAGGGCGCGGACCGACCGTCAGGCACGTGAAGAAGCGGCGCTCGCCGAGATCGGCCGGATCATCACCTCGTCGTTAAGAATCGAGGATGTGTACGAGCAGTTTGTCGCCCAGGTACGGGCGCTTATGCCGGCGGACCGGGTGTCGGTGATCGAGATGAGTCTGGATGACGCCGGGTTGTCCATCCGGCACGTGGACGAGGTTGCGCAGCCGGAGTCTGATTTCGGCGCCAACCATGAATGGCGCATAAACGTTCTGATGGACACCGTCGTCCGGTCCGGCCAGCCCCTTGCCATCCCGGACCTTGGTGCGCGGCTCATCGACTACCCGGCCGCTCGCTCGGTGTTTGACTCCGGTGTGCGTTCGTTGCTTTATTCACCACTGCAATCCCAGGGGAAGGTTATCGGTCTCCTGTGCGTGGTCTCGACGGAGGTCGGAGCTCACAGCGAATATCACTTCGAGTTGCTTGGCCGTATCTCTGCGCAGATCGCGGGAGCGCTCGCCAACGCCACGCTTCATGAGCGCGCCGATCGCCAGGCGGGGGAAGAGTCCGCCCTGGCCGAGATCGGCCGTATCGTCAACTCATCACTTGATATCGAGACGGTGTACGAGCAGTTTGCGGAGCAGGTGGGCCGGGTCCTCAACTTTGACAGGCTTTCCGTCGCCCGGCTCGGACCGAACGAGGGAGAGTTCACCATCTCCCACGTCACCGGCGTCGAGATCCCGGGACTTGAGATTGGCGCTGTCTGGAAACTGGCGGAAACCCCGCTCGCGCCAGTTCTTGAGGATGGCGAAACGTTGTTCTTTCAAGACACAGACGCCCCCGGACTTGCCGCCTCGTTCCGAATCGTGGCCGATAGTGTCATGGCCGGGATTGGCTCAACCGTCATCGTGCCGCTGATTGAGCGCGATCGTCCCGTTGGGTTTATCAGCGTTCGTTCCCTTTCGGGCAACGCTTACACCGAGGCAGACGCGGTCCTCGCACGCCGCGTCGCAGTTCTGGTCTCATCGGCGATCACAAATGCGGAGTTGCTGGAACGTTCAGGCAAGCTGGCTCGCGAAGAATCGGCGCTCGGGGAGATAGGCCGCATCGTCAACTCGTCCCTTGATATTGAGACGGTTTACGAACAGTTCGCCGAGCAGGTGAAAAATATCCTGCCGTTTGATCGGCTTGCGATCGCCGTGCTGAACGAGGATGGCCTTCATTTCACGGTCTCCCACGTGACCGGGGAGTTCGTCCCCGGGCTGGAAGCCGGAACCGTCCGCAAGATCTCGGACACCAACCTCCAGCCACTCCTGGAGCGGGGTGAGACGCTGTTCCAACAAGCCGGACGAGGTTATGAGCAGATTTCGCGGGTTCCGGGCATAGCAGAGGGGCTTGCCTCAACGTTGATGGTTCCGTTGATCTCGCGTGACCGTCCTATAGGGTTCCTCGCATTGAGGACCATGCGAGAACATGCCTACACGGAGGAACACGCGGTTCTGGCGCGAAGGGTCGCAGCGCTCGCATCGACGGCGATATCCAACTCGGTCCTCTACGAACGAGCCGAGACCGAAGCCAGAGAGCGTGCCGTGCTCGCGGAAATCGGCCGAATTGTCGGTTCGTCGCTGGATATGGAATCCATCTACTCCCGGTTTGCCGACCGGGTGCGTGAGTTGATCGAGTTCGACCGGATATCGATCTATTACGTAGACCCTCGCCGCAACTCGGCGATCTACGCATGGGCGGAGGGCGAAGCTCAAACAGGGTTTGATATCGGCCGAGAGATACCCCTCAAGGCGTTGATCGGAACGCGGCTGGGCGAGTTGATTCGGAGTCGTCGCGGCGTGGTGCTCAAAGAAGCTGATATCGATGAGTTCCTGGGTCGCCTCCCGTGGGCAAAGGAATCGAGAGCACGTTCCATGATCGTCGTCCCGCTCGTTTCGGGGGATCGCACGATTGCTGCATTGACGCTGACTTCCTCAAAATCCGGTGTGTACGGAAACCGGGAGCTTGAGATCACCACCAGCGTTGGAAGCCAGGTGGCCGGCGCCGTGGCGAACGCACGGCTTCACTCCGCTCTCCGTGAGGCCAGCGAAGAGCTCGAAGACATCAACACCCAGAAGACCGAGGTGATGACCACCGTCGCTCACGAGCTGAAGGGTCCTCTGACAGCGCTACGAACCTTCATGGACCTGGTTATCGAAGGCACGGCGGGGGAGGTGCCGGTCAAGCAGCTCGAACTACTCCTCAAAGCGGCCAGGTCCACGACGCGGATGCAAAACCTCTTGAATGCGTTCTCGCACCTGGAGATGGCGGAGGATCACAACATCCCGTTGACCGTCACAATGTTCGACATCGGGACACTGGTGACGGCGGCTCTGGACCTGCTTCAGCCCGTTGCGGAACAGGCCGGGGTGGAGGTCAAGTTCTCCGGGTTCGATGACCTGCCTTTGATAGAAGGGGACAGGCAGGCCATTGAACAGGTCATCAGCAACCTGGTATCCAACGCCATCAAGTACAGCCACGAGGGCGGCGTTGTCGAAGTGAGTTGCGAGGCCAGCGCTGATAACGTCATCATTTCCGTGAAGGACAGCGGGATAGGGATATCTACAGAAGACCAGGAACGGTTGTTCGAGCGTTTCTATCGCGGTACCGACCCTGTCAAGCTCCGCATAAGAGGGACCGGGTTGGGACTTTACGTGAGCCGGGGGCTGATCGAGAGACACCACGGACGCGTGTGGGTGAAGAGCGAGGCGGGCCACGGTTCGGCCTTCTCGTTCGCCCTGCCATTTGAGCAGCCGGCGGAAGAATCTATTAGTCGGAACTCTCCGGCCGCTTAAATCAAAGCGCGCCCGTCACGCTTTACGATTCGCCCCTCCATAACGACATCCGTGCAGTTGAACAGCTCCTGGATGTCAGCAGACGGGTCTCCGGAGACCGCCATGAGATCAGCGCTGAGCCCGGGCCGGATAGCGCCTGTTTCCGTTCCGATACGCAGCGACTCCGCGGTATCGACGGTCGAGGCCGCAAGCGCCTCCCAGTTGGTGAACCCCAGCAGCTCAACGAACGACCACGCGTTCGCAGCGGACTTGTCGAACTCCCCGTGGGCCATTCCCATGTCCAGCCCGGTTACGAAGCGCACCCCTCGCTCCCGCATATCGCGAAGGACGGCATCGTGCTCCTCTTCCGGCACTATCGTGGCCGACACGGCCCAGTGCGGTACGCGCGGCGGAACCTTGCCCGACTTGATAGCCAGGTCACCGAGCATGATGTGCCCGGTCGTCGGGTCCCCCCAGATGCCCTTGTCGGCCGCCATCCGGGTGACATCCGGGTCGTAGGCCAGGCCCTTGCTGAAATCAGAATCGTGCCAGCGCGCGTGAATAAGGCAGTGGATTCCAGCTTCCACGCAGTTCCGAACCCCGTCCGCGGCGAGACAGTGAGACACGATCTGCACATTCAGACGTTCCGCCTCCACCACGGCGGCTCGCAACGTCTCGACCGGGTACTGGGCAGACCGCGGGTTTGCCGTTGGCGTGAACATCCCGCCGGTGGACATGATCTTGATCACGTCAGCCCCCAGCTTCACCTGCGACCGGACGGCCTTCACCACCTCTTCCGCCGTGTCCGCTTCGACGCCGAAGAACCAGCAGTGCCCGGCGGTCGTCGTGATCGGGGCGCCCGCAAGTTGCAGGCGCGGACCCGGGATGACGCCAGCGCGCACGGCCTCACGGACCGGGAACACCACGTCCACGGGTCCGCCCAGGTCACGCATAGTCGTCACGCCGGACAGCAGGGCCGTCCGGACGTGATCGACGGCGCGCATGATGAAAAACTCCGTCGTGTCGTTAAACGCCGCGTGCTGGGTATACACCGGGTCGGCGCCCGCGGCCGTGTGCATGTGAGCGTGCGCCTCTATCAATCCGGGCAACAGCGACACGCCCCCCAGGTCATGGACCTTATGGGTATCGGACATACCGGCCGGGAGCCCGCCCTTCGGGACCACATCTGAAATGCGGCCGTCCCGGACGATGACGGCATGGTCGGGCAACCATCCGTTCATGTCAGCGTTGGCGACCCGGGCTGCGATGAAGATGGCGTTTTCTGTCACGTGTGGGATCCCCGGCGGATAGCGGCCGCGAAATGATTCAGATGGATGCGCGAGGTCACGATCGGGAGTGTGGCGGTTCGCGCGCTACACCAGCGCCTTGCCCCCGAGCTTCACCGGCACGCCGCCCTTCACCACATCGACCGAAGACGCCAGCGCCCGGATATTCGCGGAAGGATCGCCCGCGACCGACATCATGTCGGCGTACTTGCCG
>JADFRU010000169.1:0-4567 GCA_022561115.1 Chloroflexota bacterium
ACGATATCTCCGCCCAGGCGTGAGCCTCTTTCTCCGTCACCGTGTTGGCGCCGGAGAACGGGTTGTACGCCCCGGGCAGATACCCGTTGGCAAGCCTGGCCGGAAGACCGGCGGCGCGTCCCATTAGCGTCATCGCAGTGGCGAAGTCGATACTCGTTCCCGGTGTTTCGCCAAACACAAAGTCGTTCAGCGTCGCCCCGGAGACAAGCTGGTTCTCCGCCTCCTCATCCAGTTCAAGCTGCGACAGGTACGATGCGATCGCCGCGGCGCGGTCAAAATCGGTCGGTGCGTCTGCCACAATCCGCCTTGTGAGGGCGGAGATCTCGCCGAAACCGTCCGGCAACGTCGCGAACTCCGGACCCTGCCACTCCGTCCTGTCGTTCCGGAGTGCGTTAGCTGATGACTCCGGGCGCCGGGACACCACCTGGTATGTGGTCCCCTTTTCGACAACGGGCCGGAACGCTCCATCGCGCGACACAAGTACGCTGATCGGGTTGTAACCGGTCAGGATCTCGCCGCCGACATCGCTGTTTATAAAGAACGTCTGAAGGTAACGCTCACTCCCGGGTTTTTCGTCGCGCCTCCGGAACGGCGATATATACGGGCTGTCATCGTCGAACGTCGCGTACCACTCGCCAGCACTGTACGTATCGAACGCCGCTGCACGCCAGTAACTTGCTACGGGACTGCGGACGTGCATCACGAGCCCGTCGGCGTCGCCAAAATCGGTGTTTAGCTGATCGCCAATGCGGGCCAGCGCGGCCAGATCATCATCCGATACGCCGCTGAAGAGTCCATCGCTGGACGCCCCGATCCCGTCACCCTGCGGCTTTTCCGGGTCTATCTGGACGAGGCCGTCTTCGCCGACCGTTGTGCTGGCCTGCGGGCCAAAGAAGCCCTCGCTCTCAAGAAGCGCTCGCGCCTGTTCCGGTGTCAGGCTGGGTGGCGTGCCGTCATCCCCGGAAAACGGGACGAATGTCATGCGTTGCGACGGCGGCGTCTGGGCGCTGTTCCACGGCAACAACATGAACGCGCCGATAGACACCGCCAAAAGCACGACAGACAGGATTGAGGTCAGCGCAACCGGAGCCATCGGCCCGGCAAACTGCACCTTGCGCGCTTTCCGCGCTTCATCCTCCCAGTATGAGACGGCGAAGAAGCCGACCACGATCATCCCGTACAGGCCGAGCAGCAGCGAGAAGTCGTTGCTGAACGCCAGTTCTCCAGCGAAGAACATCACGATTCCGCTGAAGATCAACTGCGTGTAAAGGCCCGCCCGCGTACGCATATCAAAGCTGGACGCAGCGCCCGTGGCGAGCAGGAAGAACGCCATCGGGACGCGGTCTCCCCGGACGGCGGAAACCAGCTCAAGCCGCATGGTTATCCCCAGCGCCACGATAAATAAGCCGATAGCCAGGGAGATCCAGACGATCCCGGCGCGACGGCGGCGATAGCTGACCCAGTGGCCTGCCGCAAGCGCCGCCATTGCGCCCAGCGGGATCAACGGCTCGACCCCTACGTACAGTATGGAGAACGCCGCCCACAGCGATGCGATCAGCGTGACAGCGCGAAGCTTTCGTGAATCCTCGGGCGTGTCGACGAAAATGCGACGGAGGAACGTTGTCCGTCGTTCTCCGGTCCGGGCGACCGCTGCGGGTGCGCCCATCGTGAGGGTCGGGTTCATGCGGCCTTCCCGATCACTTCGATATCAGGCTCCGCCACCGACCATCTCCGGCGGTTGACGTCGGCGTGCGATGCGTCGCCGCTCTCGATCCTGGAGATACATTCTTCCAGGCCCCCGCGGCGGCACTCTATCGTCGCCACACCGGCGGCCCTGAGAGACGCCAGCGCAGGGAACGTAAGGTGGCCCTCAGCGAATCCTCCGAGCACCACGGCAGACACCGAGCCGCCCCGCAACGCCAGAGAGGCCAGCGCCTTGAGCGATGCCCGGTCGTCCGCAGAAACTATGGCAAGCACCCGCGCCGTTCCCGACACAGCGGAGATCGCGTTGCCAAGTATTCGCAGTGGTTCCGGCTTTACCAGCGCAAGCAATTCCATGATCCGGCCCCAGTCTGACGTGGCCGGTCCGGGAGGGCCTCCGGCCGCGATGGCAACCTCAAGATTGTTTCGCACGAGGGCGCGTGAGGCGCTGGCGGCGATCGTCACGGCGTACTCAAGCGTCGTTTCGACGCCCTCCCCCACCCAGCTCGACGCGTCAAACGCGATCACAACGCCATCGTCCGCCCCGGCGTCGTACTCTTTCACCATCAAGCGGCCGGTTCGAGCCGTGTTCTTCCAGTGGATGTCCCGCATCGGGTCGCCCGCGCCGTAGCGACGGGCCGCCAGCACCTCGTCACCGGTGCGTGAGATGCGCCGGCCTTCCGCCTGTCCACGGGGCGCTTCAAGCAGGCCAACGCGGTCCATCCGGTACCACTTTGGGTACACAAGCAAATTAAGCGGGGCCGAGACAGTTCGCTTTCGCCGGAACAGCCCGAACGGCGCGGCTGATTCCACCCTGAGGGAACCCAGTTCGTGCCGCCCCCTCACGTCACACGTAATTGTGTTTGCGCCGGTAGTGGTGGAGCGGCCGGGGAGGTGAGAGAAAAAGACGCGTTGCCGCTCTTTCTTCCCGCCGGAGAGCGAACTTTCGTATGAAGCCGTGACGAGAAATCGCGGAAACAGGCCGCCGTTCTTGATATCGACCTCGATGTCGATCTCGTCGCCGACCACGGGAGACAAAACGTCATGGGCGCGGCCGGTGGCGATTTTCCGGCCCACCCGGAGGCCCGGCACGGTCAACCACGGCAACACTACGCCAACGACGATCATGCCCCAGAACACGGCATCCGCGAGGTGAAGCCACCCGACCCGGGTCACGGACGCAAGAAAGAAGATGCCGACCGCACTGATAACGAGGCCGACGCCGCGACGCGTGATCATTCAGGCCGGGCTCCCGTCGCTGAGCTCCGTTGCGGGGTCCGGCTTCCAGATCGGACCCGGGCAGCACAGGGCAGCACTATGCCGGCACCGCCACGCTGTCCAGGATGCTCGCCACGATCTGACCAGGCTGTAACACGGCGCCGGCGCCGAGCATGATCCTGTGCGGCAACACGTAAGGTGCGACCGCCTTCACATCGCCGGGTTCCACAAATGTCCTGCCGCTGAACGCCGCCCAGCACTGGGAGGCTCGCTGCAGCGCGGCTCCGCCCCTGGGGCTGACGCCAAACTGAACGCCGTCTGCGGAACGCGTCGCACGGACCACGTTCACCATGTACTGGCGAATGGGCACGGACACCTCGATCCCGGCGACAACGTCCTGCATTTCAACCACCCTCTCCCCGGTCAGGACTTCCTTCGCATCCGGTATCCCGTGCTGGGAACGGGTGAGGATTTCCGCCTCCGCCTGCGCGGTCGGCATGCCCATGCCCATGGATATGAGAAACCGGTCAAGCTGCGACTCCGGAAGCGGGAAAGCGCCGTGGGTCTCCGCCATGTTCTGCGTTGCGATAACCATGAACGGAGACGGCAACTTGCGCGCCTCACCCTCCACGGTCACCTGGTACTCGGCCATCGCCTCCAGCAGCGCTGACTGCGTACGCGGGCCGGTGCGGTTGATCTCGTCAGCGAGGACAATGTTGGCGAAGATCGGGCCGGGCAGGAAGTCGAACCGGGTCTCTTTCATGTCGAAAACAGAGGTGCCGGTAATGTCGCTGGGCAGCAGGTCCGGCGTGAACTGGATGCGTTTGAAGTCACATCGAACGGACTGTGCGAGCGTCTTGGCTAGCAGGGTCTTGCCGACCCCGGGAAGGTCCTCCAGAAGCAGGTGGCCCTTCGCGAACAGCCCGAGCAGCGTTAGCTTTACCGTCTTGTCGGTAGCCACCACTACGCTTGCGATATTCGACGCCAGTGTGTCGACATCCGCGGCAAAGGCGTTGACCGCTGCCCGCGTCACTCCCGCATGGGGAAGCGCACGGCCGGAAGCGGGCGCTGTATTTGGAGAAAGCGCGCTGAACGGAATCACACCGGATTTCTGCAACTGGGTCAACCTGGCCTCTTCCCGTAAAACACGGCATCACGCCGCACTGAAAGTTTTTTGCCTCAAGTGGTCTCAGGACGTTCCCGCCGCGTCACACGCGCCGGAACCGGTGTTAGATAGTGACCGGGCCGGAACCCCGCACGTTCGGCAACCCCACCGACCCTTCGGCCCGGCCACACCTGTGATTGAAATCCCAGGACGGTCGGTCAATCCAGCTTCAACTGTCCGAGTCGCAAAGTCGTCTGCGCTGCCCGTAACTCTCGGGTAGTGTTAACCCGCAACGCCGGGTGCGCGGATCGCGGGTTGCGGCCTCGCATGTGACGCCCGTGCAAGCCCCGTACCGTTCATGGGGCAACCGCAGGGGGCGACCGCAGAGGGGCAAGACGACAACCTCACGACTGAGGCGGTTACGGTCGCGATGGCCGGTCATCTTCGGGGGCCTGCCCGGCAGGTCGATATGACGGTGCGCTCGGCGGGGATCAAAGAGGTCGCGTTGCGGGGCGCGCGGTAAAGGTCCCTCCGCTTCGGGCG
>JADFRU010000170.1:0-4564 GCA_022561115.1 Chloroflexota bacterium
TCCAGCCTCACGGTGTTGTCGCTAGCCACGGTCCGCCCTTTCGCTATCAGGTCGCCCGGAGGTCCGGGCCATGTGTTCGGCCGCTGACGGGACCCCGCCCAGTCCCGTGGCGTTCTCGACAGAAGAGAGTATGGCGGCCACCATGGCGCGCATAGCGGCCGCCCTCAATCGGTCCTCGATGCCGGCGATGGCCGTTTCACCGGACACGCCGGGGTGCGCTCCCGTTGCGAGAGCAAAGATCGTGTCACCGTCTCCTGCCATGTGCGCGGGCCTGACGGTCATCGTGATCGCATCCTGTCCCGCCCCGGCAAGCCTGTTGGCGGCTTTTTTGTCCAGCCCGGCATTGGTCGCCACCACGCCGATGACCGTGTTGGCGGTGTTGCGTACCCCGAGCAGGTCGCGCATGTGGGGCGGGTTGTCGATGAGAACATCCAGGGTATTTTCGAAACCGCGGGTTTCGCCAGTCTCCCCTGATTCCGGGCCGGTCCGCGGCCCCGCGATGACGGCTCCCGTGTCAGGGTCGATCACGCTGCCGACCGCGTTCGTCACGACCAGCGCCCCGACGAAAATACCGTCACCGAGCGACACGGACGCCGTGCCGACCCCGCCTTTCACGGCGCGATCCATGCCACGCAGCTTGCCGATGGTCGCCCCGGTCCCGGCGCCCACCGTGCCAAGTCTGAACTCCGGCCCGGCGCATTTTGCGGCGGAGTAACCGTCTTCAGCGGTCGGCCGAACAAGATGGGTGATCAACCCGAGATCGAAGATGATCGCCGAGGGAACGAGAGGGATGACGGCCCGCCCAAACTTCATTCCTCGCCCCTGCTCCTCCAGGTATCGGAGCACACCCGTTGCCGCTTCCAGTCCAAAGGCGCTGCCTCCGGCGAGCATGATCCCGTGGCAGTGTTCGATCGTGGCCAGCGGATGCAGGAATCCGGTGTCCCGGCTGCCCGGAGCGGCCCCGCGAACGTCCATTCCGCCGACGGCCGGGTGATCGACCAGCACGGCCGTGCAACCGGTGGCGTGCTCAAGATCGGTGTGGTGGCCGACCGATATGCCCGGGACGTCGGTGATCTGGCCCCGGCCCTGATTTTTTACCGGGGACGCGGGGTCATCAGGCGTGGCTGCCGGTGATGTGCTTGAAGATCGCAACTGACAATCGCTCTGGCTCGTGACGCATCGATATTCGTCGGGACGCGTCGGTGAGCGGGCGGCTAAAGCCGCTGGCCGGGGATTCCGTCGTCGATCTCCGTGGCGCCGTACGGCTGCTTCTCGTATCGCATGCCGTCGGCCGGATTTCTCCGCGTTATCAGCCCGTCACTCACCTCTCCGCGCCCGGCGCTCTCCGCCCCGGGAGTGTATGGAGTTAGCGGTGTAACACGAGGTTAGCACGAACGGAATCGAGATATGTGAACCGGACGCGTCACGGCGCTGACCGGCGCCCGATCACGCGCCCGATCACACGAAGATAAGCCGGGCTCTCGATACCCGCTTCCGGATACCCTGACGCGGTCGTATACTCGGCCGAATACCTATTTTCGTATGACGCGTCGAAATTCGTAATCCGGCCCGATTTTCAGGTTCGACGCTGAACGTATTCCGGTCTCTGATCCCGGGGATGTTCCGGGGCCAGAGATGCTACCGGGACGGAATGGGTGAACCGACATCATCGCTGATACCGTTTTTGGGGGTACTGTCCACGTTGGCCCAGCTCAAGGAACTCAAGCGTGCTTACGGCTTTGATGACGTCGCAATCGCTCCCGGCGAGATAACGGTCAATCCGGAGGGTGTGAACACGGCGTTCACACTTGACGGGCACGAGTTCAAGATACCCTTCCTGGCGTCGGCGATGGATGCCGTCGTCAACCCGGCGTTCGCGGCAGAGTTGCACCGGCTCGGCGGGCTGGCGGTCCTGAACCTGGACGGCCTGCAAACCCGGTACGCTGACACCGAGGAGATCTACTCGGACATCGCAAGTAAACCTCGTGAGGAGGCCACCGCCTTCCTGCAAAAGGTCTACAGCCAGCCCGTGCAGGATGACCTGATATGTCGTCGGGTTGAGGAGATAAAGGCAAGCGGCGCCACGTGCGCCGTTTCTGTTATCCCGGCCAACACCAAACGACTGGCCCCGATGGTCAAAGAAGCCGGCGCAGAAATCCTCGTCGTCCAGTCAACCGTTACGACGGTCAAACATATTTCAAAGAGCCTGCGCGGCCTGATTTTCTCCGAACTTGTCGAGAGCATTGGACTCCCGGTGCTGGTCGGCAACACCGTCAGCCCGGAGGTGACCCGCCAGCTAATGGAGCAGGGCGTTTCCGGCATCCTCGTGGGGGTCGGACCCGGCGCGGCCTGTACCAGCCGGGAGGTTCTCGGCATCGGCGTCCCGCAGGTCACGGCGACCATCCAGACGGCGTTCGCCCGGGACCAGTATTTTGAGGACACCGGACGCTACGTCCCGATCATTACCGACGGCGGCATCAGGACGGGCGGAGATGTCTGCAAGTCGATAGCCGCGGGGGCGGACGCCGTCATGATCGGCACGCCCTTCGCCCAGGCGAAGGAGGCCCCGGGGCTGGGCTTCAACTGGGGCATGGCCACCCCGCACGCCTCCCTCCCGAGGGGCACGCGCATCGAGGTCGGCACGAAGGCCAGCCTGGAACAGATACTGCTGGGGCCATCATCGCTGACCGATGGCACGCAGAACCTGGTCGGCGCGCTTGAGATATCGATGGGCATGGTCGGCGCTTCCACGGTGCGGGAGATGCATGATGCGGAGATGATCATCGCCCCGTCCATCAAGACTGAAGGCAAGATCTTCCAGCATGCCGGGCTGGGCTCGTAGACCTATCGATTCTTATAACGATGGGGCCACAAGCCCGGCGTAAACACCGGTCACAGCTATCTCCGCCGTCCGTGCCGGGAATGAACCCGGCAGGCGGCTGAATTAGGAGCGGGCCTGATGCCTTCCTTCCGCGCGCCCCGCGGCACGTACGACATACTCCCGGACGACCAGCCGTACTGGTCGTTCGCCACGCGCACAGCCGCAGAAATCGCTTCTCGATTCGGTTACGGCCGCATCGATACCCCGGTCTTTGAGTCGACCGACCTGTTTGAGCGTGGTGTGGGGGACGCGACCGATATCGTCCAGAAGGAGATGTACACCTTCGAGGATCATGGCGGTGGCTCCCTGACCTTACGGCCGGAAGGAACAGCGGGGGTGTGCCGGGCCTACATCGAGCATGGTCTGCACAATCAACCGCAGCCCGTGCGCATGTACTACGTGGCGAATTTCTTCCGGTACGAGAGGCCGCAGGCGGGCAGGTTCCGGCAGTTCAACCAGTTCGGCATCGAGGCGATCGGAGACGGATCGCCGTACGTGGATGTTGAGGTGATAGAGCTCGGGTGGTCGTTCGTACAGGCGTTGAACATCACCGGCGTACGGCTTCGGATAAACAGCATCGGAGATTCCGAGTGTCGTCCGGCCTACCTGGACGCGCTGCGCGACTACTACGGGAATCACATCGAAGAGATCTGCGAAGACGACCGAAAACGTCTTGAGCGCGCGCCGCTGCGACTACTGGATTGCAAAAAAACAGGGTGCCAGTCGATAGCGGCTGCCGCTCCGGGTTCGACCGACTATCTGTGCGACGCTTGCGGAGAGCACTGGCGCCTTGTCCTTGCCCTCCTGGACGGCCTCAAAGACACATACCCGGACCTTGACTACTACGTCGATCACCGGCTCGTGCGCGGACTGGATTACTACACGCGGACCGTGTTTGAGATCGAGCCGCTGAACGCCGCGGGGCAGAGCACCCTGCTCGGCGGCGGCCGCTACGATGGGCTGATCGAGGAGATCGGCGGGCAGCCAACGCCCGGCATCGGATTTGCCAGCGGGCTGGATCGCCTGATCGCCCGGGTAAAGTCTCAGGAAGGCTTCGATCTGCCGGAGACCGGCCCCGATATCGTCATCGTCCACCTGGGCGATAATGCGGGACGCCGCGGCGCATCGCTCGCCGCCGGGTTGCGGGCGGACGGTCTGGTTGTTCTGGTTGCTCCGGACGGCCGCAGCATGCGCGCCCAGATGCGGTACAGCAACGCCTGTAACGCTCGCTACGCCCTGATCATCGGCGACCGTGAGATCGAGTCCGGAGAAGGCTCCCTCAGGCCGCTGCAAGAGGATTCCGGACAGGCCGGGGTGGCACTCAGTGTTGAGGCGATCGCGCGGGCTGTCCGGGGAGCGTAGCGGCGCTGGCGCGCCGACGCGATGACGATGGCCAATGAGGCTCCTTCTCTTTTGGGCCGCAACTACCCCGTGATACTCTGAATCCGTGCTGGAATCTACTCTTGAGAAGATAAAGGCGATCGTAGATCGTCACTCCGAAGTCGAACGCGAGATGTCCGACCAGGCTATCGCGACCGATCCCAACGCTATCCGGCGGCTCGGCAAGGAGTACTCCCAACTCCAGGTCATCGTGGAGCTTGCCGGGCGGCACGGCCGGGTGGTGGATGAACTTGAAGGCGCAAGGGAGAGGCTGTCCGGCGAGGCGGGCGCTGATCTGGCGGC
>JADFRU010000171.1:0-4562 GCA_022561115.1 Chloroflexota bacterium
GGCGCGTGCCGCGCGTGGGCGATGACCGCCAGCGCCCCCATCTGGTGGGCGTCCAGGCCGGACAGGTTGATATGGGCGATTTTGACGTCCGGGTTCTGGAACGCTGACCGGGAGCCGGTTGTGATGTCCGTGAGCCGGGTCCCGATGGCGATCACGAGGTCCGCCTTCTTGCCGATCTCCGTTGCGGCGGAGGTGCCGTTTGTGCCGAGACTGCCCAGGGCCAGCCCGGAGTCGTTGCGCATTGCGCCGTGCCCGGCGAACGTCTCACCGACCGGGATTCCGAACGACTCGGCGAACTCTTCCAGGTCGTCGGAAGCGTCCGAGTAGATAACACCGCCGCCCGCCACCACTACCGGGCGCTTCGCACCCTGAAGCAGGCCGACCAGGTCTTCTATCCGGGCACTGTCCGGGGACCGGCGTTCAATGTTCCATGTGCGCTCTTCAAACAGTTCCAGGGGATAGTCGTACGCCTCGGCCTGGACGTCCTGCGGCAGTGAGATCGTGACGGCGCCGGTATCGACAGGGTCTGTGAGCACGCGCATCGCTTCCGGCAGGGCGGTCAGAAGCTGCTCCGGCCGGGAGATACGGTCGAAGAATCGGCTCACCGGCCTGAAGCAGTCGTTGACGCTGACATCGGCCGATACCGGGTGTTCCAGTTGCTGAAGGACCGGACCCTGGTAGCGGGTTGCGTAGTAATCAGACGGCAGCAAAAGGACCGGAATGCGGTTGATCGTTGCTCCCGCGGCGCCGGTGACCATGTTGGTGGCGCCGGGCCCGATCGACGATGTGCAGGCCAGCGTCGCCAGCCGCAGGTTCGTTTTGGCGAACGCCGCAGCCGTGTGGACCATCGACTGCTCGTTTGTCGGCCGATGGAACGGCAACTCGTCTCCGTACTCGTAGAGAGCCTGGCCCAGGCTGTGTACGTTGCCGTGGCCGAAGATGCCGAACATGGCCGGGATGAACCGCCGGCGGTTGCCGTCACGTTCGCTGTACTGGACCTGCAGGAACTTGACAATCGCCTGCGCCGTCGTCAGGCGGACAGTCCCGCCCCTGGACCCGTTGGTCATCTCTTCAGCCCTTTCCGGCCAGTTTCAAATGCCTTCAGATGATGACTGAATCGATGGCTGCAGCCCACCTTCGGTTCATCGTTGGTTCGGTTATAGCAGTTCAGATTCCGAGCTGTTCCCTCAGGTAACGCCGGCTGATAGCCGCCGCTTCTTCCGGGGGGAGTGACGACTCGTCCTGTTCATAGATCAGCCATTCAGGACCGGCAGGCGCGATCAGGCGCCACACCCCGGGAAGGTCAACCTCGCCGCGTCCCAGTTCCGTGTACTCCGCCTGTCCATTGAGCGGCAGCCGTGGGAAGAGGGGTGATAGCACCCCGGCCGGGCGTGGCTCGGGTCCGGTGTACTTCAGGTCTTTCATGTGGACAAAGGCCAGCCGGTCTATGTAGCGCCGTATCAACTCCACCGGGTCCCGGCCTCCCCAGAGCGCCCAGAACACGTCCACACAGATCTTGACCAGTGCGGGGTCGGTAAGCTCCATCAGACGATCAAGGCCGCTTGTCCCCTGGTATTCACGGAACTCCCAGCCGTGGTTGTGGTAGCAAAAAGTGATGCCCGCTTCACGGCAGCGTTCGCCCGCCTTGTTCAGGACATCCGCCGCCTCTTCAAACGGGCGCAACCCGGACTCTTCGCCATGTCCGACGCCGGACACGACCACATACTTTCCGTCGAGCGCGTTCAGATACTCGATCTCACGTTCAATTCCGTAGCCGGCTCCGTAGCCGGTGTGGAGGCTCCACTGGACCAGCCCGTTGTCGGAAAGGACCTTGCCGGCGGTCCCGTGGTCGCCGTCGCAAAGCATGCCGGCCTCGATGCCATCGAAACCCGCATCGCGCACGTCTCCCAGTACGCCGGGAAGGCCGGCCGGGTCGCTCTCGATACGCGAGGTGAAAGCCGGGTTGAGTTGAATGCCGATCCTGGGTGCGGTCATGGCCTCTCGAAATCGAGCTTTGCCCAGCGGAGAAAGATATTGCCGCCGGGCTTGCCGAAGGGACCGTTGACGGCCAGGCAAGCGATCACGTGTTCGGTTCCGGGCCGGGCGTTTTCGGTGATACACACACGGTTCGTTATGTTGAAGCCCTGGACCGAACCGGCCTTACTGTCCCACTCGCCGTCTATCCACACCTCGCCGTAATCGTCGATGTTCGTCTCGAACCAGATCCGGGACCCGGCGACCTCGAACCCGCCGATTCGTTCAGGCAACGTGACCCGGATGCGATACCACCCGAAGGTGAAGCCGATTGAACGGGCTTTGCGAATGCCGGGGTCGTCGGGTCCGCCGGAGGAGGGATCGTCCCCGCCGGGCGCGACGTCTGAGAGCGCCTCCCAGCCGGAGTCGTCGTAGTCGCGTAACCGCGCCGGGGACTCGACGGCCTGCGAAACCAGGCCTTCGTTCGGCTCCCCGGGCACCCATCCGGGCCCGTATCGCCATTCCGCATTATTCAGAAGCGCCAGGTCCGCGGGCGACTCCAGATCAAGCGATGCCGATGCCATGAGAACCTCCGCACGTACTTTTCAAGGGGTCGAACCGTCGGCTGGATGGTACTCCAGCGCTCATCGGTATGTGTTGGTGTGTTCAACCAATGCGGCACGCTCAAAGGCCGGAATCGGGGGCACGACCTGTGACCCCGCCGGGCGGACCGCGCACGACGGCGGTTCCTGTACCATCCGGCCTTCCACTCAGAGGCACAAATTGGAGAAGCGTCAGATGGGCTACTCGGCATTCCGGCGAACCGGGCTCACGCATCACCATCCTCAACGCTCGTTCAAGGGCTACACCGTCTTAACCCCGCTTGGCGGTAACTCGACCTATGTCCTGGACATGGGCGGCCGCATTGTCCACAGGTGGCGGTTTGACGATATCAAGCCCTCTTACGCTCGCCTTCTGGACAACGGCAACCTGGCGGTCCTGGCGGTGGATAAGAAGTTTCTGCTTGAAGGAGCGCGCCCGCCCGGAGCCGAGTTGCCCGTCGATCTAAAGGCAAGGGTCAGGGGCTTTGGCGGCAATGCGACCGTGCTGCGAGAGGTTTCCTGGGACGGCGAGACCCTTTGGGAGCACGAGAACGAAACCCAGCATCACGACTTCGTCCGGCTGCCCAACGGGAACACGGTGCTCGCAGAGTGGGTAGACATTCCCGAGGAGTTGGAACGGCAGGTGCGGGGAGGCCAGCGGACGCGGAGCCGCAATAGACCGCCGATGGCCGGCGACGAGATCTACGAGATCGACCCCGCAGGCAATGAGGTGTGGCGCGCAAAGGTGTGGGAGCTGCACGATCCCCGGCGTGACCCGATCTGCCCGCTCGAGGACCGCAAGGAGTGGTCCCACGTCAACTCCCTTGACGTGAACGCTGACGGCGATGTGCTGTTCTCGTGCCGCACCAACAGCCGTGTGGGCATCATCAACCGCTCGTCCGGCGAGCTCACCTGGTCCTATGGCCAGCCCGAGACGTTCCACCAGCACCACGCCACCTGGCTGGACAACGGCAACGTCCAGATTTTCGACAACGGGATGCACCGGATTGGCATGCCGCGGTCGAGGGTGATCGAGGTCAATCCGAAGACGAGCGAGATCGTCTGGGAATATAAGGCCTCGCCGGATATCCAGTTCCTGAGCGCCCACATCTCAGGAGCGCAGCGCCTCCCGAACGGCAACGTCCTCGTGTGCGAGGGCGCCCCGGGCCGTTTGTTCGAGATCACGCGTGAGGGCGAGATCGTGTGGGAGTGGGTGAATCCGATCGTTGAGCAGCTGCGCGACGCACCGTCGTCTGCGATTTTCCGCGCTCACCGGTACGGACCGGATCACCCGGCGTTCGCCGACCGGTCGCTGGAGCCACGCCGTCATATGGAGCTCAACCGTCTTCACGGGCTCGGCGGTTTTGGTGGCCCCGGTGGTTCACGGTTCAGGGATTCGCGCTTCGGGGGATAGGCGCAGTCTGACCCGACAGGAAATCGGCATCCGGCGTGGGCACGTGTTGATCTCGCGCGGCCCGTGCCTATACGCGTCTTCGCCTCGAAACCGGAACTCCGGGAACAAATCTGATGATCCCGTCGTCATTAGTTGCAGACACCCTGAGCAACCTACCCCGGCACGCTAACCCGGCCGGTCTGACGACGGAGAAGCAGATATGAGAATCCTGACCACAGGACACCGGAAAATACTGGTCACCCTGGGCGTCGGCGCGGTCGCGCTGACCGCGATCGCCTGCGCCTCAGCGGCGCCAGACGACGGCTTGCTTGCAGGGACCCTGCCGCCGTCGGAACTCTCCGGCGGACCGGGTGGAAACGAGTTCGCACTCGGCGCACCCGCGCCGGGATTTGCCGACGCTGGCATCCCCGAAATGATCGCAGTCACCTCAGAGGACAACACTGCCGGGATCGAGCCGTGCAACGAAGGGGGCGATTCACACGACCTCACGGTCCCCATTGAGCCGATTTCACTCGGCATGCCTGCGCCTGGATTTGCCGACGCTAGCATCCCCGAAATGATCGTAGTCACCT
>JADFRU010000172.1:0-4561 GCA_022561115.1 Chloroflexota bacterium
GGCGTTGCCCGGCGGCGGACCGGCAGCGGACGTGGCTGATTCAACGGTCGACGTGGACGGCACGAAGGTTAGCGTGATCGAGAAGTCGGGCGTAAACGCGAAGGCGCTCCGCGAGCTCGGCGACCACCTGCGGGACCGGCTTGGCAGCGGGATCGTGGTTGTGGGCGGGGTGCTTGACGACAAGCCGATGGTGATAGCGATGGTGACGAAGGATCTCGTCGGGCAGGGTTATGACGCCGGGGTGATCGTCAAGGGGCTGGCGGCGCTTATGAAAGGGCGGGGTGGAGGCCGGGCTGACGTGGCGCAGGCGGGCGGCACCGACCCGTCCCTGCTGGCCGAAACCCTGAAGGCGGCGCCGGACGTTATTCGTGACGCCCGCGTTGCGGCGCAGGCCTGATCCGGTATGCGGGCGCTGGCGCTGGATGTCGGTGATGCACGGATCGGCCTGGCCATTTCCGATCCGGGCGGAATAGTGTGCCTGCCGATCGAAGCGCTGGTGCGTGGCGAAGATTCAGACGACCTTGCGGCGGTGATCGAGCTGGCGCAACGCGAGGGCGTGGAGATGATCGTGGTCGGGTTGCCGCTGTCGCTGGACGGCACCCACGGTCCGGCGGCCCGCAAGATGCGTCGCTTCACCTCAGCGCTGCGACGCTCCGCAGACATCCCGGTCCAGAGCTGGGACGAACGGTTCACCACGGCGGAAGCGGAGGGACGGCTCCGGCAGGCGGGATTCGAGCCGAGCAGGGACCGGGCGCGGCTGGACTCGATGTCCGCCGTCATAATTCTTGAAAGTTTTCTTGCGGCGCGTTCGAACAGCGCTGGACGGAGTTTTGGATGACGAAACGACTCGGTATTTTCGGGTATCCGCTCGACCATTCACTCTCCCCTGTTTTTCAACAGGCGGCGCTGGATTCACTGGAGATCGATGCCACGTTCGCATCGTGGCCGACCCCGCCGGAGGAGCTCGCCGAGGCGGTCGATGGGTTGCGCGCCGATGACTGCCTGGGTTGTTGCATAACGCTGCCGCATAAACAGGCGGCGCTGGAACTGGTCGATGAGCTGGACCCGGCGGCCGAGGAGATCGGGGCGATCAACACGATCGTGAACGATGGTGGCCGGTTGAAGGGGTACAACACTGATGCCCCGGGCTTTCTTCGGGGACTACGTGAGGCGGCCGGATTCGAGCCGGAGGGCAGGTCGGTTCTGGTGGTGGGCGCAGGCGGCGCGGCGCGCGCCATAGCGTTCGCACTGAGAGGAGCGGGCGTATCCCGGCTTACGATCGCTAACCGAACCGAGGAACGGGCGGAGTCGCTTGCGAAGGACCTGACGCGCGGGAGATTCCGGCCGGACGCGTTGTCCCTGGAGGTTGACCGGCTGGCGAACGCCGCCCCGTATGCAGACCTGATCGTCAACGCGACATCGATGGGCATGACCGGCGGGTCCGCGACGGAGCAAACGCCGGTGCCGCCGGAGCTGATTTCGGGCAGTACGCTCTGTTATGACGCCGTGTACGCCCCGTCCATGACGCCCTTTTTGCAGGCAAGCGAGGACGCCGGGGCGCGCATCGCCGGCGGTCTGTCGATGTTGATCTACCAGGGCGCTGAAGGGTTCAAGTTGTGGACCGGGCGGGACGCACCGGTCGAGGTGATGTTTGACGCGGCGCGGGTGGCGTTGCCGGAAGAGTAAGGCCGGGTTGGAAGACGCGGAAGGCGCCGTCCAGCGCCGCGTGTTGCCAGAAAAATAGCGTTGTCAACGTCGCCGGGGACGAGCCATTTCGTACGGCAAGCCGCAGGATTGCGGGCGATCCGTCCGAGAGCCTGCTGGCGTATGCCCCGGCGCGTTGACGCTGTTTCCGGGCTGAGCCGTGCGCGCCGGAATATCGATCGCTCCACTCCAAAACCGCTGCATTATTCGGCGCGAGTTCGTATAGGCTGCGGACGCATCGCCAACAGCGCATGGAGTCGCCGATCCGCACATGACACTTCCACTTTCCGATTACACCGTCCTTGACCTGTCGGGGTCGGTCGCCACCGCCACCTGCGGCAGGGTATTTGCCGATTTTGGCGCACGGGTCATCAACATCGAGCATCCAGAGACGGGCCACCCGACGCGCGGACTCCCGCCCTTTGATCCCGGCCTGTCCGCCCCGGACAACAGTGGAATCCATGCGCTTCTCAGCCCCAACAAGGAGTCGTTGGCGCTCGATATACGTGATTCATCCCGGCGCGCAGAACTGCTTGAATGGGTCAAGACGGCGGATGTGGTGCTTGAGTCAGAGCGGCCGGGAACGCTCGACGAACTCGGCATCGGCTTCGAGGCGCTGAAGGCGGTCGCCCCGCATCTGATCCTCTGTTCATTCACCTGGTGGGGCCAGAACGGCCCGATGGCGCATCGCCCCGGCGATGACCAGAGCGTCCTCTCCATGATCAGCCAGGTGATCAACTTCGGCCCGCCGGAAGGCCCCCCGCTGCTCATGAGCGGCTACCCGGTCCAGATACTGGGAGGCATGACCGGGTTTGCCGGCACGGCGGTGCATCTCCTGTCGAGCGTGCTCGGACAGAGGACCGGCGCCACCCATGTTGACCTGTCGCTCCTGGAATCGGCGATGGCCCTCAAAGAGTCGACCGGCGCGTCCGTTTCAGCGAACCCGGACGTCTCCCGGCCCAACCGGCTCGGGATCAACCGCTTCTACCCGACATACCCGGCCGCCATCTACGAGACGAGCAAAGGCTGGCTCGGCGTGACCGCGCTGACCCCTGCCCAGTGGCACAGTTTCTGCACGCTGGTTGGCGTGGAAGAACTGTCCGCCGACCCGCACCTGGATGTTGCGGCCAACCGTATCGCCGCCGCCGAACGTATCGACGCCGCCCTCGTGCCCGCCCTGAAAAAACGCTCTGCGGACGAGTGGTTCCGCGAGGGACAGGAGTTGCGTGTCCCTCTTGCGCTCGTTCCAACGATGGCGGACCTGTTCGATAGCGCCCAGTTGCGCGCCGTCGGCGCCTTCCGTGAAATCACCCTGCCCGGGGGACGGAAGCTGGAAGTTCCCGGCCAACCGTTCAGGCTCCACATGACCCCGGCCCGCAAGGACGGGTGTATTGCGCGTCTTGGTGAGCACGAGCCGTTGGGAGAGGCAACCAGAAACCCGGAGCCCACACCGGCAAAGGGTGTATCGGCCCGTTCGTCCAAACCCGGACCTGTCAGCAAACCTGCTCGCCGCCCGGACCTGTTACGCGGCCTCAGGGTGATCGACCTGTCGATGGGATGGGCCGGTCCCCTCTGCGCGCGACACCTGGCCGATGTCGGCGCAGAGGTGATCAAGGTGGAGTCGCGCCAGTACTTTGACTGGTGGCGGGACTGGGACGTGTCTGCGGAGCGTGTTGCACAACGCCTTTACGAGAAAGCCCCGAACTTCAACATCATGAACCGCAACAAGCGGGGCGTGACGCTGGACCTGACCGACCCGCGTGGCAAGGAACTGCTGAAGCGGCTGGTCGCGATATCGGACGTGGTGATCGAGAACTACTCCGCCGGCGTGCTCCCGAAACTTGGACTGGATGAGCCTGTGCTGCGCAAGGCGAACCCGCAGATGGTGATGCTGTCCATGCCGCCGTTTGGAGCGGGCGGGCCGTGGCACATGTACCGGGCGTACGGCTCTACCGTGGAACAGGCGTCCGGGTTGCCGCACCTGCAGGGACGGCCGGGCGATCCGCCTGCGATGACACACGTGGCGCTGGGCGACCCGGTGGCGGGCGTCAATGGCCTGGCCGGGCTGTTGATCGCCGTGCTGCATCAGCAACGGACGGGCGAAGGGCAGTACCTGGACATATCGCAGGTCGAGGCCAGTACGACGCTGGGTCTGCATGGCGTGGCCGGGCAGGTGTTGCTGGGGACCCCGCCCCCGCGTTACGGGAGCCGGGACCCTCGATTCGCTCCCCGCGGCGTGTATCCGTGCGCCGGGGATGAAATGTGGGTGACGCTGACCGTCGATAGCGACGCCGCATGGCAGGGGTTTGCCGATCTTATCGGTGACGGAGACCTGAAACAGCAGAAGTTCAGCAGGCTGGAGGAGCGCTGGGCCGAGCATGACCTGATCGATGAGAGGATTGCCCGCTGGACCCGGACCCGAAAACGGGACGAGGTGGCGGATCAGTTGCTTGACCTGGGCATACCGGCCGCCCCGGTACTCTCTTCGGCCGAAATCCTGACGCATCCGCTTTACGAGGCGCGCGGGTACTGGCAATGGTTGGAACGGGAGTACGCGGGCCTGCTCCCGCACCCGATCACGCCTTACCGGAACAGCGATGCGCCCTTCGTGATCGACAGCCCGGCTCCAACCCTTGGCGAGCACTCACGGGAGGTGCTGTCCGCACTCCTGGACCTGGGCGAAGATGAGCTCGACCATCTGGAGGCTGAACGCATCATCGGCACGGAGCCGGACCGGAAATTCTGATCCCGTCCCGGCTCCCCCGCTCGGTCCCCAATTCGGCTCCGCCGATGATTGCCGGCCGGGGATCACCAGGTATCGATGTAAGGCCGCTTCTTGCCGGTGCGGGGCTGTACT
>JADFRU010000173.1:0-4541 GCA_022561115.1 Chloroflexota bacterium
GAAGGCGCTGCACATCGGCTACTCCGGCGACAACGAAAACGCACGATGGGCCGTCGATAGCGGACTGTTCGAGACCCTTCAAACCAGCTTCAGCCTTGTCGATCAGGACGCCCGGACTAACCTGTTCCCCGGCGTGGTCAAGCAGGGAATGGGGCTGATTATCAAGCGGCCGATCGGAAACGCCGTCTGGGGCCGGGCCACTGATCCAAACCCGTACCACCACATGCCCAGCTCGTACACCGAGGAGTACTTCCGCCGGGCCGGTGTGATGGCAAAATCAGGCGCAGTGCAGGACGCGCCGGACTCGGCCATCGAGCTTGCCATGGGCTTCACACTGGGCCGCTCAGAGGTCTCGACGGCGATCGTGGGCACCCTTAACCCATCTCACCTGGCATCGAACATAGAGATGGTGAGCGACGGGTTCGCTATTTCCGAGGCCGCGATAGCCGACCTGGAACGACGATACGACGAGGTTGGCGGCGACTGGGAACAGCGGGGTTAGGCGACGTCCGACGAGCTTATAACGTGACCTCCCACCTCGTCCTTACAATCGGCCCGGGACAGGATCCCGGCCTTTTTCGTATGCGTCAGGGAGTCGATAACCGGCCTCGTCGGCACCGTTTGTGAGCGTCGTCCATGAATCCTGGAGGGAAGTGGCGAAATGCCTGACCGTCTCAAGATCGGCATCGTTGGCGCAGGGGCCGCCGCACAGTGGTATTACCTCCCGGCCACCCGGCACTGGGGTGACCGGCTGCAACTGACGGCCGTATGCGATATCGACGAGGCGCGCGCAAAGCGGTTCACTGACGAGTACGGCGGCGCGCCCTGCGGTAATTACGAGGAGATGCTCCGCCGGGAGGATATCGACGCCGTGGCGGTGCTGACGCCGCACAGGTTCCACGCGGAACAGGTAATGGCGGCGCTGGAGGCTGGCAAGCACGTCCTCGTCGAGAAGCCAATGACGGAGCGGTTTGAGGACGCCCGGAAGGTCTGCGAACTGGCGGAGGAGAAGGGTCTTCAAGTCTCGTGTGCGCCGCCCAACATGCTCCACCCGGGGCAGCGCCGCCTGATGGAGATCGTGTCGAAGGGCGTGATCGGCAAGATCAACCTGATCAAGATCAGCCAGTCGTCGATGGGCCCCGGCTCCCGTCCCGGCGCGCCGACCGATTTTTCATGGTTTTACGAGTCTGGAGCCGGGGGGATGTCGAGCATGGCCGGGTACGGGCTGGTGCGTTTGACCGGCCTTCTCGGCGGCGTGAAATCGCTCTCCGCGATGGCGACGACCTCCATCCCCGAGCGGATTATGCGCGACGGCCCGGCGCGCGGCAGCACGGTCACCGCCAACGTGCCGGACAACAACGTGATCGTGTTCGATATGGGCAACGACACGCTCGGAACGATGGACACCGGCTACGTTGCGATGAGCTCCGAGGCGCCGAGCATGTCCCTTTTCGGGAGTGACGGGACCATCGAGGTGTACGGCGGCGACCAGGTGTTACGGATGCGGCTGTACAGGGACGACTGGGAGACGAATGTCGATGGCTGGCAGGATGTGAACATCCCCGGCCTTGACTCACGCTGGGCGCTGCACCCCGCCACTCTCCTGTCACTGGCCGACGCGGTGCTCGACGGCAAACCGCTGCTCAACGGCCCGCGACAGATGGCGCACGTGATCGAGTTCATCGAGAAGGTGTGGGTTTCCGCCGAGAGCGGCAAGCGCGTGGAGCTGACGACCGATTACACTCCGCCATCCTGGGACGCTTTGCCGATGGAGGTTCGGGAGGACCGCTTCGGGCTGGCGTAACCTGACCCGGGAAAGCCGGGACAAACCCCGAGATAGGTACCGAACCCGGGATTCGAGGAGGGCGCGTTTCTGCCTTGAGACCTCTCCCCTGACCGGGACCAGTTTTTTATGGAGGCCACATGCCGGAGAACCGCATATTCGCCCGAAATCGCGCAGGTAAAAAGGCGCATCTGCTCCAGTTTCATCACCCGTCCACGGAGCTGATAGAGCTTGCGGCGATGGCGGGGATGGACGGCGTGGATCTTGACGGGGAGCACGGCCATTTCACGCTCTCGGAGATCGACGCGATCTGCCGGCAGGCAAACGCTTACGGCATGACCGTAACGGCGCGCGTTCCGGCGATAGACCCGGCGGTGATCAACGGTTACCTGGCACGCGGGGTCCAGGGCATACAGGGGCCGCACATGGAGACGGCCGAGCAGGCCCGAATCCTCACGGACACCTGTCTGTTTTTGCCTGAAGGCAAGCGCTCCTGGGGCCCGGCCCGCGGCAACGTGTACGGGCATGAGGGCGCTATCGCCGATCTCCACGGCGGGAACACGGCGTTCCTGGCGGACTCCAACGCCAACATGCTGGTGATCGGACAGGTGGAGTCTCGCAAGGGACTGGAAAACATCGACGAGATCCTCGCGGTGGACGGGATCGACTGCATCACCTTCGGCCCGAACGACATGGCGGCGTCTCTCGGCCACCCGGGTGAGCCGCGTCACCCGGACGTGGCTGAAGCGCACCGGCATATCACCGAGCGGGTACGGGCGGCGGGCAAGCGGCTGCTGTCCGACCGGATGACGACGGTGCGGGCGACGACGATAGTGCTGGACGCGCTCAGGAATCACGTGTCGGAACACGGCGACGACCCGGTGGGTGAGGGCGCGGGGTAGGCTGACCAGCGGAGAGGCCCAACAAGTCACCACGTCCAACAAGTCACAACTAAGGAGCGAACGATGGCGGCGTACATGATCGTGCAAATTGAAGTCACGGATCCCGAGGGATTCGCCGAATACCGTGAGAAGGTGGGCCCGCAGATCGCGAAGCACGGCGGGCGGTACATCGTTCGGGGCGCCGAGGTGGAGAACCTGGAGGGTGAGTGGGACCCCGGCCGGCTCGTCATCTTCGAGTTCCCCACGGTTGATGACATACACCGGTTCTACGATGCCGAGGAGTACCAGCCGCTCATTGCGCTTCGAAAGCGCACGGCAAACACCATTCTCTCGATCGTCGAGGGCGTGTGACGGGCGTCATAGAACCCACCGCCCGATGAACCCGGGACGGCCACGTCGCACCGGGTTCGGAGGAACGCCGGTCGCGGCCCCGTCGCTGGACGACGTGCGCGCAGCGGCGGAGCGGATACGCGGCGTGGCTGTCAGGACGCCGCTGGTCCCGCTTCGCTCCTATTCAGGCGCGCAGCCGGACATCCTGCTCAAGCCGGAGACGCTTCAGCCGGTGACCTCGTTCAAGATTCGCGGGGCGTACAACTGGGCGTCATCGCTCACTGACGAAGAGTTGCGCCGGGGGCTATCCACCGTCAGCGCCGGCAACACGGCGCAGGCGCTCGGGTACGCCGCCCGCCTCCTCGGCGTTCTCGCGCGCAGCCGTCTGCCGGACACGACTCCGCGCGCAAAGATCGAGGCGATACAGGCCTACGGCATGGAACCGGTGCTGATGCCCGGGGATGAACTGTTCGACTGGATGCTGTCGGCAGGCTGGGAGGATGAGCCTTACACCTTCCTCCACCCCTGGGTTGAGCCGTTGATGATCGCCGGAAGCGGGACGGTAGGGCTGGAGATACATGAGGATCAGCCGGACGTGGACACGGTATTTGTTCCGGTCGGCGGCGGCGGGTTGATCTGCGGGGTTGGCTCCACTCTCAAGGCCCTGAATCCCGGCGTGCGGATCGTGGCGGTGCAGCCGGAGGTGTGCGCGCCGTTACGGGCGAGCCTGGAGGCGGGCGCTCCCGTCTGGGTGGATGCCGGGCCAACGTTGTGCGACGGGCTGGGCGTGCCGCTCGTGACGGACGAGATGTGGCCGCTGCTGCGCGAGGTGGTGGACGACACGGTTACGGTGTCGGAGGAGCAGGTCAGGGACGCTATCCGGCGCCTGGCGCTGGACAACAAGCTGGTGGTGGAGGGGGCAGGCGCAGCAGCGCTGGCCGCCGCGCTGGCGACGCCGGTCGCGGAGCGCGGGCTATCGGTGTGCGTGTTGAGCGGCGGCAGTATTGATGGCGATAAGCTGGCGGAGATTATCGGCGGGTAGGTAGTAAAGAAGTCGCCATCCCGCGCGATCTCACGATCAGGACTTCTCCCTCGTCCTGCGCCTTCTCCGGCTTGGAGAAGGGGATGCGGTCTTCGAGCGGGCCGAGCGGGGCCGGCCCTTCGAGAGCCTCAGGGCGCGGGCGGAGAGCCACAGGGCACGGGTAGGGCCTCGGGCGCTGATGGGCCTCAGGGCGCGGTCCCGGCGATCAGCCCGAGCGGCCGACCCTTCGAGAGCCTCAGGGCGCGGGCGAGAGCGTCAGGGCGCGGGTGATGGCCGAGGACTTCCTGAGAGTGTCAGTTCGCGGCGCCCCAGATGTCCAGGTCGATCGACATGAGCGATTGCCAGCGCCCGCCCCGGAAGGGGGCTGTCCGGGCCATCATCTCCAGGGACTCTACGTAGAACCCGGTCCCGAGCCTTAGCCCCCGCGCCAGTCGAAGTCCCCGTTCCGCTTCGTCGGTCGAGGCGTCCGGAAAGATGGTCATGT
>JADFRU010000174.1:0-4533 GCA_022561115.1 Chloroflexota bacterium
TACCTCGTCTATGGCGATCGCCAGGAAGGTGCCTACGACGCGCGCTCCCGACGAAGTGGCGATCACGACGGCCCGGCTTATGCCGATCACTTCCCCGTTACGGTTGAGAATCGGCCCACCGCTATCGCCGGGGTCCACCGGCGCGTCCATCTCGAAACCCTCGCCGAGGCTTGCGTTCACCGTGACAAGCCGCGTCAGGACGCCCACGTTTGCACCGGCCGGGCCGACCCCGCCGCCGTTCACATCAGTGTTTGAGTAACCGATGGCGAGCAGGGGAAGGGCGAGTGCGTTGTGGCCGATCGAATCAGCGAGCTTGAGGGGAATCGCTGTGGTGGCGCTCGGGTTGATCCGGATCAGCGCAATATCCCGCAAAGCGTCGGACGCCACCACCGTGCCCGGGATTGATATGCCCTCGTCGGACCACAGGGTCACTATGCTGTTGCCCGCGATCACATGCTGATTCGTGAGCAGTAATCCCGGTTCAAACAGGAACGCCGTCCCGGTTTTACCCGGGGTATCAACAAAAAATACGGCCGCGTGGGACTGCTGGTAGACGTCGGCCAGGAGCGCAGTCGGCTGTGGCGTCGCGGTAGGAGCCGGCGTTGGGGTCGGTTGCGGCGTCGCCGCGGGCTGAGGTGTTGCAACTGGAGCCGGGGTTGATGTCGGCTGCGGCGTCGGTGCTGGGGCAGGGGTTGAGGCCGGCTGTGGCGTTGCCGCTGGTTGAGGTGTGGGAGGAACCCCGGGTGTGGCCGTCGGCGCGGGGGTCGGGGTTGGTTGCGGCGTCGGCGGGCCGGGAATCGCCGCGAGCGCAGTCGCCACCCCGGCGTCCACGCGTAACTGCACCTCTTCCTCGGACAGTCCTCCGGCGCACGCCACCAGGGCGAATGTTGCGACGGCGACAATACCGATCCCTGCCCTCTTGAAATAACGTTTCACGAGCCGGGTCAAAGAGCCTGCCAGTATCTCCGCCCTTTCCAGCGGATCAAACGGCCCCAGCCCGGCCGCGTCATGTGGCTGCCTATAACGGTCATGCCGGCGCCTTCCGCCAGATCAAGGGCTTCGTGCCTGGATTTGCGAGCAAGCTCCCTGTCCACGTCCGGGCGGTAAAGATGATCCGGCTCCGACACGTGCATCGGGCTGCCGATCACATCGCCGATGATGAGCGCGCGTTCCCCCCGGGATGAGATCAGCATGCTCTGATGTCCCGGTGTGTGGCCCGGCGTTGGGTAGGCGTCAAGTCCCGGAGCGATATTCACCTCGCCGTCGATCAGGTCCAGGACACCCATCTCCGGAAGCGGCAGATAAGTCTGTCGCGCCTCGTCCCTCCGGCCTGCGTCAAGAAATGCTTGTTCCGTGAAGTGGCTCCAGTCCGCTTTCTGAAGCACGTATCGGGCGTTCGGGAAGGTCGGACGGCTGCCATGCTCATCATGGGTCAGGTTCCAGCCGACATGATCGCCGTGCAGATGGGTCAGGAACACTGAATCGATCTCGCCTGCCGACACGCCTTTCTCCCGCATGTCATCCATCAACTCCGGCGGTCCCGGCCTTCCCTGCGCCGCGCCGTGCGGCCCGAGTCCCGTGTCCACTATCACCTGCATCCCGCCGGAGGCCAGGTGGAACACACCGATATTCGTGTAGAACCCTTGCGCGTCAAACGCTTCAGGAAACCGCTCACGATATCCGTCCCAGACGCTTTCAAGCGTCTCCGGGAACAGGTTTGTGGTCCGGTACGACATACGCCCATCGGACAGGGCGGTGATCGTAATGTCACCGATTTTCAGTTGCGGCAAGACGGTCCCCTCAAGATCGCAGCCCGACCCGACCGTCGTAATGGCGACGCCGCATGATTTCGCGGGCCTTCGAGTGACCGAACCACACCATCTTCCCGGACAGTGAACTGGTTGACTCCGAGTGCATATCCAGCTCAGCGAAGAACTTCATGAAGAACAGGCTGGCCCCGCGCCCGGTCATCTCCTCTTGCTGCACCACCGCCAACGGCGCAAAGGTGTCTTCCGCGGCCAGCACGTCCGCGCTGACGTCCGGGTCCGCTGAGTCCCATGTGCACATGGCAAACAGTTTAGTTTCACCGGCGAGCGCTTCTTTGAGCGCAGCCCAGCACTCGGCGGCCGATGGCGACGCGTCCGCGCGAGCGCTCAGGAAGACGCAGTTGTAGTCGCTTGCGGACTCGATGGCGCTAAGAAGGTCGTCCGCACTTTCAACCGGGATCGGCGATCCGCCGACGACCGCGATGTTTCGCCTGACCAGGCTGGCGGCGATCCGCTGACACGCCTCAGCCTCCCAGCCGTGCCTGTCCGCCACAGCGTCTAATACGAGCACATGCGGCCTGCCCGGGACGATCACATCGCTCCAGAATAACGACGGGCCTGCGCCGCCTTTAAGACCGGCGGCGCCCTTCCCGCCCGGCTGTTGTTTGAGGGAAGCGGCGAACCCGCCCTGTCCCGGGCCAGCGACGCTCCCCGAACCCGCAGCGTCCGCCGTGCCGGGAGCCTGCTCCCCGGGGCCGGTTGAAGGGCGTCCAGCCATCAGGCCAGCGCCGTCTTCAGGGCGGAGACGTCGTCATCATCCAGGAAGTACTCCAGGACAGTGTTCTGCCCCAGCTTGGACAGCGTTATAACCAGCCTCAATCGACCATCGTCGGTGCGTTCGAGCTCCATCGTCTTCGGTGGATGCTCGGAAGAGAACAACTTCTCCATGTGCAAGGTACCTCCATGATTGTCATAGTATGTGGGCCCTGACACCAATTCAGGCTACTCACAGGACTTGGAATTGGCAGACGACGAGAGTGTCACAGAGGTCCAATCGGTAAACGAACCCGCGTCCGATCCCGGCTTTGAATTCAAGATAGGCGCCTCCGCCTGGTTCGGGATGACGTTTATTTATGTCCAGATTCTGAACCTGGACATTCATCTGTTGCTGAACTCGCCAAGTAGTGAAGACCGGTACCTATTGCCACTCATTGGTGTCGGGATGCTGTTCGGTTCGATTCTTCTGCACGAAATTGGTCACGCGATCGCGTTCACGGTCACCGGATTCAAAGTGCGGACGATCGCGTTGGAAATTTGGGGCGGATACACGGTCGCCGAGACGGGTGTTTCGCATTGGCGGTTGCCGCTCGGTAAATACTTCTGGACATCATTTGCCGGTCCAGGTGTAAATCTGCTGATCGCTGTCGTGGTGTGGAGATACTTCCTCGGATCGCCCGATTGGACTGAAGCACAGGACCTCATGAGACTGTCAGGAACCCTCAGCCAGTTCTACTGGGCCTGGCTGCTCGCGATCAACCTCTACCTCGCGGTCCTGAACCTTCTGCCGTTGTACCCGATGGACGGAGGACATGTATTTAGGGCAATTCTCATGTTCTTCATAGGCGGATTCTTTTTGCCGACACTGATATCCGGAGCGATCAGTATCGTCGTCGGAGGGCTCGGGGCAATTTACGTGGCGTTAGAGGTTCGAGAAGGAGGTTGGGCTCGACTTGAGGATCTATGGGTCGTCGGCATTTTCTCGTTCGCCGTGATCTGGGGTTCAGTCGGGGCGTTGTTGACCCTCGCCGATCCAGAGGAACCAGCTATCGAAGAAAAGTGATCGTTTCCTGACAATTCCAGCTGTCGCCGGCTTCCCGGCCGGTTTAAGAGTCACCCTGCTCGGCGACCCAGCGCCGGTATCGCTCTTTTGTTTCTTCGGATATCGGATAGTACCGGCCCGGCGGCGCCTTTTCTTCGTCGATTAGCCCTATGACAAACTCCTCGGCCCTGTCCTGCTCCTCGATCCAGTCGATCACCCCTTCAGCGAGCTGGCACGGCACGATCACCACGCCATCGTCGTCTCCAACGATCACATCACCCGGGAACACAAGCGCACCGCCGCAGTTGATCGCGCCGTTGGCCTCGTACGCCTCGATCCAGGGCAGGTTCCCGGCTGGCGAACGATGCCCTGCGAACACCTTCAAACCGTAGTCAGAGGCGATCATGTCCAGGTCACGGATGCCGCCGTCGGTAACGATCCCCTCCGCGCCGTTGTGCCAGAGTTGCCGCGCTTTCATGTTGCCAACAATGTTGGCCTCCGGCTCCGCGGCGTGCGCCTCGACCACCAGCACGTCACCCGGTCCGCAGGTTCCCATCGCTACGTACTCCGGTGAGTGCTCGCCACGGCGGGTGATCTCAAGGAGGTCCGGCCGGGGCGGTACAAACCGGAGCGTCCGGGCGCGCCCGACCAGCATCTTGCCCTGCGTCATCGGCAGCACATTCTTCATCAGGCAACGTTGCCAGTTCGCAGAAGCAAACCACTCGCCGCTATCGACCGGATGCCGCCACACCGCGCTGTAAACCGTGGCGGACGTGACACGCCGAAACCTGTCCAGCACATCGTCAGATACGTTAACCCGAGGCTCCATACGTTCACGCTTCCTATGGCTGTTTGATGCCGGGCGAGTATAGCTCCGGCGCACACGCCGCCCGTTGATCGTTGGAGGCGTCACAACCTCCTGTCTCTGAACTGTTTCCGGTCCGTGGA
>JADFRU010000175.1:0-4527 GCA_022561115.1 Chloroflexota bacterium
CGGTAAACGCTGACGGGCCGGGACCTCCGTATCATTGCCTCGCCCGGCCATCGGCGTCGGGCGAACCGTTCCAGAGATTCTGGAAAGGCCCGGAGAAAGGTCCGCAAACGCCCCCGGTTACGCCCCTCACGCTTGCCCGCCCGCCGCCCGGAATACTCCGGGAGATCGAGACCCGGGTTCAAGAAACGTGACGCTGACATTCCCGGGCCCTCGTTTCAGGCGGCTCATCTGGATACCGGCGGCCCTCGCGACTCTGATCCTCATGGCATACGGCGATAGCAGCTCCGGCGAAGACTTGCCGTTTCCGATCGAACTAACCGGCCAGCGGATCGCCGTCGGCGAGCAGGTGTACGCCGCCAACTGCGCCGTTTGCCACCGCCAGGTTGACGCCGCCGCCCCCTCACGGTGCGCCGTCGCAAGCCGACGACGGCCACACCTGGCATCACGCCGACAGGCGCCTGTTTGAGTGGATCCTGGACAGCCCGCCGCTGGCCCGGGTGATGCCGCCGTTCCGGGGGCGTGCTGAGCGACGAGGAACTCTCCGCCGTCCTCGCCTACATGAAGTCAACGTGGCCGGCAGACATCCAGTCACGTCAGAACGAGCTATCCCGGCTGATCGAACAGCAGTTGCTCGAAGACGCCGGCGGATAGCCGGCCTCAAGGCCTCTGGAATGCCCCGGTCCCGTGCCGGACCCTGAGCTCAATTCAGGGGTTGACGCCTGTGCGCTCCACTCCGTAGCCGGCCTGATCGTCACGCTCCGCGCGCGTCGCAAGCCCGAGTATTCACGCTTAACTCACGCTGCGTACGTTCGAATGTAAATCGTGGCCCTAACTGGAGGCCGATTAGTGGATACCATGCGGCGCTGAACGATGGAAGCATCCGAACGCGAACCGGCATACCCGCCGTCCACCGGCGGAGCGTCGCGTATTGCGGCCCTGTCTTTTGTTCGCTGGCCGCTTTTTCGGAGATTCTCCGGGCTCACTCTGACCCGGAGGTTCGCGCTCGTAAGTTTCGTGATCCTGTTGACGGGCATGCTAATCATCGGCTGGTGGGTGACACGGCAGATTGAACAGGGCGTGCTGAACCGGACCGCATCCGTAACCGCCTCGTTCGTCAGCAGCGCCGTGGCTCCCCTGCTCGTGGACCTGTCCGAGGGGGATGAGATCACCCTTGACCGCATGAACGACCTCGATGTGTTGCTCACGGAAACCGAGCTCGGACGGAGAGTCGTGTCGTTCAAGGTCTGGTCCCCATCCGGCGAGATCCTGTACAGCCCGGATAGGGAGATGGTCGGACGCACGTTCGTTGTTAGTGACCATCTCGCCTCGGCCCTGGAGGGACGGACGGTCTCTGAGATAAGCGACCTGTCGGAGCCGGAGAACGAGTTCGAGAGGTCGCGGTATTCCAGGCTCCTGGAGATCTACACGCCGCTCCGGAGCCCTGGCTCTGACCGGATAACAGGAGCGGTTGAATTCTACGAGGAGACGGCAATTCTGGAAGATGAGCTGGCCGACTCGAAGTTCCGGAGCTGGCTAATCGTCGGCGGCGCCACCGTTTTGATGTACATGCTGCTCGTCGGCATGGTCGGCCACGCCAGCCGGACGATCTCGTGGCAGAGACGGGAACTGGCGCACGCGGAAGCTCAGAACGAACTGGACCGAATGAAAGAGGAATTCGTGTCCGGAATCTCGCACGAACTGCGAACTCCGCTCGGGTTAATCCGCGGTTATTCGACTACTCTCCTGCGCCAGAACGTTGAGTTCTCGTCAGAGACCGGGCAGGAATTCCTCCAGATCATCGCTGATGAGTCAGCGAATTTGGAGAGGATGATCGAAGACCTGCTTGACACGTCACGAATCCAGGCCGGAACCCTGGCGATACGTCCCGCAGCCGTGAGGTTACGAGACCTGCTGGATGGAGCGCTGGAGCGGGCCATGCCGGCTCTCGGTGAACGGGGGCGTTCGGTGACTATCAAACACGCTGCCGAAGACCCGGAAGTGATGGCTGACCGGGGTCGAGTGGAGCAGGTCATGTACAACCTGTTGGACAATTCAGCCCGGTATTCGGCGCCAGACACGCCGATCAATATCAGGGCTATGTTGCGCGCCGACAAAGTGCTCGTGGAGGTGGCCGACCGCGGTGTGGGAATCCCGGCATCAGAACTGGAAAGCGTATTCGAGCCGTTCTGGCGCGGCCGCAGCGCCGTCGCAAGTCAGGCCCGGGGCACGGGCCTGGGACTCGCCGTGTCGAGGGCAATCGTGGAGGCGCAGGGAGGACGGATATGGGCCCAGAGCGGGCCGGGCCGCGGCACCAGGATGCGTTTCACACTGCCGCTCGCGCAGAGCTCGCCGATATCAGACGATAGTGAGCCCGCGTAAGCCGGGAATCCTGAAATGACGGAACAACACGTTCTGATCGTCGACGATGAGCCGAAATATCTTCGGCTGATCAACTTCAACCTGAAGTCGGACGGGTACGGGACAAGTTGTGTGGCGACTGGCGAAGAGGCAGTAGCTGTGGCGGCGGCCAGGCACATTGACCTCGTGGTGCTCGACATCATGCTTCCGGGTATCGACGGTTTCGAGGTCTGCACTCGAATCCGGGAGTTCTCGAACGTCCCGATCATCATGCTCACGGCCCGCGGTCATGACGAGGACAAGGTAAAAGGTCTGAGGCTGGGCGCGGACGATTACGTGACCAAGCCGTTCTCGGCACAAGAACTGACGGCGAGGGTCGCCGCCGTACTGCGCCGGTCGCTCGTCTCAGACCTGGGCGGCGCACCTCCCATCAAAGAGATCGGGCGCCTGAAAATCGATTTCGCTGAACGCCGGGTGACGGCCGGCGGCGCCGAAGTCAGCCTTACACCCACCGAGTACAGGTTGTTGTGCCAGCTCGCACTGAACGCGGGCAAAGTCGTCGTACAGGAGGACCTGATCGAGCAGGTCTGGGGACCCGGATACGATAGCGACGTTCTCCGGGTGACCGTTCGCCGGCTTCGACAGAAACTCGAACGGGATCCCGGAGATCCAGAGCTGGTGCGGAACGTGCCCGGCGTTGGGTACGTGCTGGGCGGCTCCCGGTAGCCGTCACCGCCGCCCGATGGCCCCGGTTGAACTCGTCTGGCCACAGCCGGCGGTATCTGTAACCGGTCTGTAACTCCGGAGCCACCGCCTGTAACTGATACGTCACAGTGTTCTGGCGCACATTTTGGATATGAGGCACGGCGCGCGTGCTTGCCGATCGCACAACGGCCTGTCTGGACTGGCGCATGGAAACCCCGGCGCGTCCGCGAACGGGTCGTCCGACAGATCTGCGACACGACGCGTCGGCAATCCGAAAGGCGGTTGATCATGAACAGGAAACTATTCGTGGCGGCGATATTCTCGGTCGCGTCACTCTTTGTGTACGCGGGCTGCGCGGGAGACGCAGGTCCGGCCGGGCCGCAAGGCGAAACTGGACCGCAAGGGCTGGCCGGTCAGCAAGGCGTGTCCGGACAACAGGGTCTCGCCGGTCCGGCGGCATCGATCGCGGGTGGTCTCGGACATGTTCACGCCGGAGGCAGCTACGTCTTGAACGCCGGCGATTTCGTCTCCGCAGCCGACTGGGACGCCATGGAGACGGTGAGAGTCGAGTTGAACGAGTTCTCGTTCAGCCCGGAGAACCTGGTCTTCGAGGCGGGCAAACCTTACAAGCTTGAGGTGGTCAACGCGGGGACAGAAAAGCATTACTTCACGGCGGAAGAGTTTTACGGCGCGGTGGCGTTCCGGAAGGCTCAGACGTCTGAAGGGGAGTTCAAGGCCCCCTACTTCAAGGCGATCGAGGTGTTCCCCGGCGATCAGGTGGATCTCTACTTCGTCGCGGTCATTCCCGGCGAGTACGACTCGGTCTGCACCATCGAAGGCCACGCGGAGTCCGGCATGCATGGCCGCATCACCGTAACCGGCGACGTGCCGACTTCGCCCGCGCCCGCTGTCGGCATCGTGGCCGAAGGCGACTGGGTGCAGGACGCTGGCGAACGGGTCTCCGCCGCCGACTGGGACTCGATGCGAACGGTTACCGTGGATATGGGCGAGTTTTCGTTCACGCCGGAAAACCTGGAGTTGGAAGTCGGGCAGCCATACAAGCTGGTGATCGTGAACTCCGGGACGGAGAAGCACTACTTCACCGCCGAACCGTTCTACCGCTCCGTGGCGTTCCGCAAGGCACAGGACGGCTCTGGCGAGATCAAGGCGCCGTACTTCAAAGCGATCGAGGTCTTCCCCGGCGAGCAGGTTGACCTGTACCTGATCCCGACGGTGGCGGGCTCATTCGATTCACTTTGCACCATTGATGGACACGCGGAGTCCGGCATGCACGGCCACATTACGGTGACCGGCGCTTAGACAGTGCCGTTCCAGAGCGCCCGGGGGCCGGGCCGGTCGACCGCTGCGGTTTCATCTAACCGCAGCGGTTCGACCGATTGGCGTGGGTCGGGAGCCGCCGCATCGGATGCCGCCGACTGACGCGCTCGCCGTGCGCGGACAGAT
>JADFRU010000002.1:0-17521 GCA_022561115.1 Chloroflexota bacterium
AAGAGGAATTGGCAAAAAAAGTACGGACGGTGATCCAATTGAAAATCCCGGCCGGTCAGGCTACCCCTGCGCCGCCGGTTGGGCCGGCGCTGGGACAGCACGGCGTCAACATCATGCAGTTCGTCAAGGAATACAACGAACGCACCGCGTCGATGTCCGGCAGCATCGTGCCGGTCTCCATCCTGGTGTATACGGACCGGTCGTTTACGTTCGAGACGAAGAGCCCGCCGGCCTCCGACCTGCTGCGCAAGGCGGCCGGCGTCGAAAAGGGGTCCGGGACGGCCGGGCTTGAAACGATTGGACGCGTCAACCGCACCCAGATCAGAGAGATCGCCGAGGCGAAGGTCAAGGATTTGAACGCGATCGACGTCGAAGGCGCCATGAAGATCATCGAAGGCAGCGCCCGAAGCATGGGCCTGACGGTGGTCGACTAGTCCGACCTCGTTTGTGGGCCGCTTCAAGCGTTGAAGGCCGGCCCGGAGATTTCACAGATGCCGAAACACGGAAAGAAATACATGGCGGCCGTTGCGAAGACGAGTGACGTCGCCCGGTCGGCGGAAGACGCCGTCGCGCTCGTCAAGAGTCTCGCCCCGGCGAAGTTCGACGAGACGGTCGAACTCCACGTATCGACCGGGGCCGACCCGCGGCATGCCGAACAGCAGATCCGCGAGGTGGCCCCGCTCCCCCACGGGACGGGCAACGTGACGCGCGTAATGGTGTTCGCCGAGGGCGAAGCGGCGCGCGCGGCGGAAGCGGCCGGGGCGGATTACATCGCGGACGACGAGATCATCAAGAAGATCGAGAACGGCTGGACCGACTTTGACGTTTCGATCGCGACACCAGATCAGATGGGCAAGATCGGACGGCTTGGCCGGTATCTGGGCCGCAAGGGATTGATGCCAAACCCGCGCACAGGCACGGTCGTGCAGCCGGACGACATCGCAAACGCGATCGACGAAGTGAAAAAGGGGCGCACCGAGATCCGTATGGACCGGGACGCGATCATTCACGTCCGCGTTGGCAAGGTCAGCTTCAGCGAAGAGCAGCTGCTCGAGAACCTTGAGTCGGTTGTGAGCACCATCGTCCGGGCCAAGCCTTCAGGCCTGAAGGGCCAATTGATCAAGTCGGCCACGTTGACGTCCACTATGGGTCCGCCGGTAAGGCTTGAGATTGACGAATCCGGCGGCACAGCGGACCAGCGGTAACCGTTACAATCTTCTGAGGTCCCGTGCAGGGACCGCCGTATCGAAATCAAGGAAGTTCTCAGCCGACCCAGTTCCAGATAACCAACAACGGCCGCTGTAGACAGCAGGCGCCCCCGGGACCTGATCGGGGGCTTAAGGCGGAAGCGCCTGCCCAGGTGGCACCAGATCTGCGCGGCTCACGGCCGCGCTGCTGATGCCCGGGTCTGCAGCCCGGGCTATTTTTTTGCAACCAGGCACGCGAAGGGATACGAATGCCGACCGACAAGAGCGTCGCTGAGGTGGAGGAACTCAAGATCCTCCTCAGGGAAGCGAATCTGATTATCAGTACCGATTACCGGGGCCTGAACGTCACCCAGATGTCAGCGCTGCGAAATGCCGTCCGCGAGGGCGGCGGCACCTATCGCGTCGCCAAGAACACGCTTGTCAAGATCGCTTCCGAGGCGATCGGTCGGCCGGAGATCAGCGAGATCGTGGTCGGGCCGACAGGGTTCGTGCTGAGCACGGACGACCCGGTGGCGCCGACCAGGGCGCTGGTGACGCACATACAACAGAACCGGCTGGAAGTAGTCATCAACGGCGCGTACCTGGACGGCAAGGTGGTTGACGCCGATCGCGTGAAGTTCCTGGCGACGCTGCCCGACCGCGATGAGCTCGTGGCCAGAGTGCTCAGCCAGATGAACGCTCCGATCGCCAACCTCGTGGGCGTGCTGAGCGGCACGATACGCGGGCTGCTGACGGTCCTCCTGGCACGCATCGACCAGAGCGGGAACGTCGCCGCCGGGGATCAGGCGGAGGTTTCCGACAATGAGCCGGCAGAGGCGCCTGCCGCCGAGATTGAGGCGTCCGAAGAGGCGTCGACAGAACAGGCCGAGGGTTCGGCCGACGAGCCAGCAGAGCCGCCAGCCGATGAACCGGACGCCGCCGACGTTGAGACCTCCGAAGAGGCGCCGTCAGACCAGGCCGAGGATTCGGCCGACGAGCCGGCAGAGCCGCCAGCCGATGAATCGGATGCCGCCGACGTTGAGGCCTCCGAAGAGGCGCAGACCGAACAGGCCGAGGATTCGGCCGAAGAACCGGTAACCGAAGCGACTGCTGAAGAGGAATCGACCCCAGAAACCAAGGACCCCGGGGAGGCGGATGAACATAAGCCGGCCGAGTAAGAAGTAGATGTTGGCGACACGGGCCGCCGGGACCCGTTAATGCCTTCACCCCGCCATGACACACCCGTCCCGGATATGAACACCGAAAACTGAGAGGAGATACCAACATGACGATGACAAAAGACGAGATGATTTCCGCGATCAAGGAAATGTCAGTACTGGACCTTTCCGACCTCGTGAAGACACTCGAGGAGGAGTTTGGCGTGAGCGCGGCAGCCCCTGCGCCCGTAATGGCCGTCGCGGACGCCAGCGGGGACGCCGAGCCGGAAGAGGAAAAGACCGAGTTCAACGTCGTGCTGAAGGACTTCGGCGCGAACAAGATCGCCGTCATCAAGGCGGTCCGAGAGCTCACGCCGCTGGGCCTGAAAGAGGCCAAGGACCTTGTCGAGAGCGCTCCTACCAACGTCAAGGAAGCCGTGTCCAAGGATGATGCCGACGAGAGCAAGAATAAGCTCGAAGCGGCCGGCGCCGTCGTGGAAATCGCCTGATCCGACCCGTTGAAAGACCCGAAGGGCCCCGGGGCGACGACCCCGGGGCCTTTTCATTTCTCCTGTTTTTATCAAGTAACATCGCCGGCCACACAACACAGGGAGAGCAGCAGCATGGTGGACGGTCCGCTCCCATCGGAGTCCGAACAGGAATTCATTGACCGATTCCGGTCGGCGTATGCAGCGCGTTGGGGCGAGGCACGTGCCCGCGCCGGAGCGGCGACGATCGAACGATATGGACACGCGGCCTGGTCCGTGGGCCGGCACAATTTTTCGCCGGACGAATTCCCGGCGTTTTACCTGCACGGACCCGGAGGGGGCGAAAACGAGGTCACGTCGTGACGGAACTCCACGAAATGACGGCCCTCGAGGCGGGGCGGGCGATCGCGGACAGGCAGATCTCCGCCGTTGAGTTGGTCGACGCTCTGCTGACGCGTATCAAGCGATTGGAACCCGGGCTCCTCGCCTGGGAGACGATCGATCCAGACGCCGCCCGGGGCGAGGCACGCCGCGCGGACGAAGTGCTTGCGACGTCCGGAAGCCGAAGCCCGCTCCACGGCGTGCCGTTCGGGGTGAAGGACATCTACTACACGGCCGGACTTCGCACGACGATGTCTTCGACCGTCTACCGGGACTTCGTGCCGGACCACGATGCGACCTCCATCGCCAGGATGCGCGCTGCGGGCATGGTGGTGCTCGGGAAGTCCGTGTCCACGGAGTTCGCGAGTGGCGATCCGCCGCGCACGCGGAACCCGTGGAACCACGAACACACGCCGGGGGGATCCAGCAGCGGCTCTGCGGTGGCGGTGGCGGCGCGCATGTGCCCGATCGCGACCGGCTCCCAGACTGCCGGGTCCGTGTGCCGGCCAGCCGCCTACAACGGGGTTGTCGGATTCAAGCCGACGTTCGGGCGGGTGTCCAGGTTTGGCGTGTATCCGCTTAGCTGGTCGTTCGACACCGTGGGTTGGATGGCAAGGAGCGTCGCTGACTGCGCGGCGATGCTGGACGTGGCCTCAGGATCGGACCCGAAGGATCCGTCCACCCGGAACGCGCCCGACGGACCCGTGGGCGAGATGTACAAGGCTCCGGAAAACTGGCGGCCTCGCATCGGGCTGGTCGGTGAGTATTTCGACGATTGCGCGACGCCGGAAGTCGTTTCTCACACTCGATCCGTTGCGGACCGGCTCGCGAACGCCGGGGCGCGTATCGAGACGTTCCGGCTGCCGGCGTCATTTGAAGGGCTGCACGAGGCCCACCTGGTGATCCAGTACGGCGAAGCCGCCGCGGCGCACCGGGAAACGTTCGCCCGGCAGCCGGACGATTACGCAGCGAATATCCGGGCGTCCATAGAAGCCGCTTCTCTCTTCCCGGCGAGCGCATATATCAACGCGCAGCGGATTCGCCAGAAGTTCCACGATGAACTGCACGCGGCGCTTTCAGGGTTTGACGCCATCATGATGGCTTCGACGCCGTCGCCCGCGCCGCGCGATCTTTCGAGCACGGGCGACCCGATGTTCCAGACCCCGTGGACCAACGCCGGCACACCGGAGGTGAGCATCCCGACCGGTCTCGGCGCCGAGGGACTGCCGCTGGGTGTCCAGTTCGTGTCTGCGGGCTGGGACGACGCCGGCGCATTGCGGACGGCGCGCTGGGCCGAGCAGGCGCTGGACGCGGATCCCGGATCGCCGCCGTCGGTCGCGTGAATGCGAAGCCGCGAGCAGATATTTGTTGTCCGGGGTTGTCCCGGGCCGCCCCGCCCCGTTGGGCCGGCCTAGAAGAGGCTCTTGGACTGTCCGCCGTCCACGTTGATGCAGGCCCCCATGATCCAGCTCGCGTTCTCGGACGATAGGAACGCCACGGTATCTCCTATGGGCTCCGGGTAACCAAACTTGCCGGCGGGCAGGCTCCACTTGATGAACTCAGCGACGTCCTCCTCCGAGTTGGAGTTTTTGAACCGTTCCCAGCCGCCGCCGGGAAACTCGATCGAGCCGGGAGCGATGCTATTCACGCAGATGCCGTCGGGAGCGAGTTGCAGGGCCAGGTGCTTGGTTACGGCGATCAGGCTGGCCTTGGACGCCATGTAAGCCGCGCTGCCGCCGTGCTCACGGCCCCAGATCGACGCGATGTTCACGATGCGGCCCCATCCGCGCTCGCGCATGCCGGGCGCGGCGAGCCGCATCAGCCGGACGGACGCCCACAGATTTACGTCGAAAACGGCCTGAAAATCCTCTTCGGAGGTGGCGAGCAGATCGGATGTGCCGAGGCTCCCGCCAACATTGTTGACAAGAATGTCGATCGTGCCGAGGGTCGACTCCGCCTCGGCGAACACAGAGTCGGCCGCCTCCGGCCGAGATATATCGGCGCTGATGGCGGCTACCTTGATCCCGATGTCTCGAAGCTCGGCGGCCGTCTCATCCAGGCGCTCCCGGCCGCGAGCACAGATCGCCACATTGACCCCCTCGCGTGCCAGTGAAAGTGCAGATTGCCGTCCCAGGCCGCGACTGCCGCCGGTGATGAGCGCGTTTCTCCCATTGATGCCCAGATCCAAGACGGTTTCCCCCGTTCGTCCCAGCGTTAATATTGATGAACGCCATCCGGTAACAGGTAATGCGGTGATAGACAGGCAAGGGCCGTTAACGGATAGTTGGGATTGTATCGACAGTAGGCGCCGGGGTGGTCCTTGGTACCGGGAGGAGGGCGGTCGTAGAAAGCCACTCGGAGGGCGGACCGTATGAAGAGCCACGAGAGTCCGCCGGACGGATTGAGATGACGGCGAATCGACCTCGGATTTATAGGTTTCCGGAGGGGCTTCCGTACCTTGACTGCGCGAAAAGTCGTAGTGTATCGTGACGTCGTTCGCGAACTATGCGCGTCCGATTTCTGTGCGCCCTTAGCTAACACTCGAAAATCGACCACGAGAGTGTCGTATTAGTACTCTCGGGGCCTGCGTAAACACAGCGTTTGCGTCCTGGCCCAATATGCTTGCCGATCGCAGGAGGAAGCCGATGCTGGGATCCGTTGGATCCGTCGTCCCGAAGCGCTGGATACTGGGTATCTTCGCTCTGGGACTGATCGCCGTCATGGTCGCGACATCGGCCAGTCCGTGGGCCGGAGCGGCGACCCTGCCGACAACGGTGACCGCTACGGCATTGAGCCCGACAAGCATCCAGGTGGACTGGATTGCGGTAGACGCTGGCAGCACCGTTCCCGGCGGATCGCCCGTTGTTGACTCATACAGTGTGGAATGTGGTGGCGGTACGCCTGTCGTTGAGTCCGGCATCCTTACCACCACGGCTACTATCTCTGACCTTGATGCGAACACCGAGTACGTCTGCAGCGTCTCCGCCGCATCCGGCAGCACTCTCCCGGGTTCCGGTGAAGCGGCCGACTCGATCACGACCCCGTTGAGTCTTGCGGTACAGCTTGACTCGGTTGTCGTGAGCCCGGCTTCGGCAACCATCCAGGTTGGTGGCGGACAGGTGCTGACCGCCACGGTCAAGGGCAAAGACACGGACGGGACCACCATCACCGGCCTGACCGTGAGCTGGGGCATCAGCGGAAACGGCTCACTGGGGTCTCCGTTCGGCACTGACGATTCGCAGATCACCTACACGGCGACGTCCAGTGGCAGTGCGACCGTTACGGCCACTGTTAGCCAATCCGCTTCTGGTATCACGAAGTCGGTGAACGTGGCCATCACGAACTTCTCGGCGCCCGTTACTACTTCGCCTCCTACAGGTTCAGACCCGACCGACCCGGCAGACATTCCGACAGCGCCCAGTCTCGGAGGCGAGACCCAGGCGGCTACGGCGGTCGTTCAGCCGTCCACCGGCGCGTCACTCACGATTCCGAAGCCGGCCGACGACGATACCGACTTCCAGTTCGCCACGACCGCCACGGTCGACGTTCCGGTGAACGCTGTCGCGAGCGGGACGGCCCTCGCCCTTGTGATCGAGCTCGTGCCTCTGACCGGCGGGACATCGGTCGCCCCGACTCAAGTGAAGCAAGAGGACTTCGTTTCCCTGCCCAGCGGCGTCAATCCGGTCAATGCGGAGCCGCTGGTTGTGCAGTTCATAGACACCGACGGCAACGAGGTGACGGGAATTACTTTGAACGAGCCGGTGACGATCAGCTTGACGGTTCCTACCGCTGACCTGTTCGCCGCCAACCAGGACCCGCAGAGCGTCGCCGTCTTCAAGGCCGCAGACCCGGCGGTCGGCCCCTGGAACGAGCTTGCGACCACGTTCACCTTCGTGGACGGCGGGTACAAGTTCGCCGCTCAGACATTCAGCTTCTCGACGTTCAAGCTCGGCTCCAAGACCCGTGAGATCGGAATCCCGATCGCCGGTGGCGGCGCCGTACTCCCGTCGGCGGGTGACAGTGCGCCGACGGCCACGCAGGCGATCCTCGTGACCACGCTGGGACTGTTGCTGGTCGTGGGCGCCGGCGCCTACATCCGACGCCAGCGAAAGGCAACGGCAGCCGAGTAACGGTCCGGCGCAGGCGCGTCGGCTGACACGCATAAATGAAAAGGGGGCGCGGTTAATCCGGGCCCCCTTTTCATTTATGACCAGCACTCTTCGATCGAATCTGGCAAATATCGAACGCTCACATCACGCAACGGCCACGGACGTATAGATGGCGGTCCTCTCAGCGCCACCGGCCGGACGCTGGCCCGGCGCTCTCTACAGACATCGCATCGGCCTGGCCGCGCTGGGAGTCGCGGGCGTAGCGTTCGTTCTTTACGCCCTCACCCTGGCTCCGGGACTCACGTGGCGCAACTCCGCCTCGGACGGAGGTGATCTCCTCACAGCGGCCTTTACCTGGGGCATCCCGCACCCGACCGGTTATCCGACTTACCTGTTGGCCCTGCGCGGGTTTTCGGCGTTCATGCCCTTTGGCAGCGAGGCGTTACACGGAAACCTGTTCTCTGCGTTGACGGCTTCCGCCGCCATCGGCCTGCTTTTCGTGGCGACGGTGCGGATCCTGCGGGCGCTACGGGTCGCTGAGCGCCTCGATGACCGGTACATCCTCATCGCCGCCGGTGTTTCAAGCCTCTCGGTAGCCGCCTCACGCGAGCTGTGGTCTCAGGCCACGGTCACAGAGGTGTACGCGCTGAACGCGCTGTTCGTATCGTTAACGTTGTTGGCCGCCCTGGGGCTGCGAGACCGGCAACGCGCGGGCGAAACAAGCTGGCGTTACGGGCTCGGAATCGGCCTGTTGTCGGGCATCGCGATGGGGAACCACCTGACGATCGCCGCTTTGATCGTTCCGTTGCTGGCCTGGGGGCTGCTGGGCGGCGGCGCCCGAGCGCTGCGTGTCCGCCATGCGTTACCGATCGCGCTGGGCGGCGTCCTGGGGCTCAGCGTGTACGCCTACGCCCCGATTGCCTCGTCCCAGGCGCCGGCGCTCAACTGGGGCCACCCGGACACCGTCCAGGGCTTCTGGTGGATGGTGAGCGGGACCGTGTACCAGGGTTATGCCTTCGGCGTGGGCGGGGAGGAGTTGATCGATCGGTTAATAACGTCGGCCGATCTGCTGTTCGCCCAGTTCGCGTTCTTCGGCGTACTGCTTGGCCTGGCCGGATTAACGGCCGTGTGGGCGGGCCGGAGCTCACTCGTGGTGGTCCAACTGGTTGCTATCGCGCTGCTGGTCGTTTACGCCGTCACCTACCGCACGGTGGACTCATTCATGTACCTGATCCCCGCGTTCATGCTGTTCTCTATCTGGATGGCGGCGGGGGCGCTGCGCTTGTTGGCCGGCATCGGCGAGTTGCGGAGAGCGTTGCCGTTCCTCCGATTTGGGGGGCGCGGGGTGATCGCCGGCGGTATCGTCCTCGCCATATTTATTGCGGTGCCGGGTTTCTCGCTCGCCACGAACTACGGCCGCCTCGACTTGAGCGACGATCGCGAGGCGTCCAATTACGTGGAAGCGGCGTTTGACGCGATGGGGCCGGAGCCGATTGTGTTCACCCGAACGGAAGAGACTGTGTTCAGCCTCTGGTACCAGTCGTACGTTGCCCAGACTGAACGGGCGGTGATGCCGGTATCGGTGCCGCACATCGCGTTCGACTGGTACTGGGACGATCTTGCGCAGCAGTTCCCGGAAAGGATGCCGGACAGCCGCCCGCCGGGAGCGCAGGACCGGGTGTCCGCCATCATCGACCACAACCTGGGAATCAGACCTCTTTACGAGGCCGACGCCGATATAGCGACGTTCCCGGAGTTCCGGCTGGTCGAAGACGGGGTGCTGGCGAGGATCGAGCCCTGACCTTCGTTGCGCTTCAGGCGTTACGGGTCAGCCGGTGCGCGCCAGGAGGGCGCGTGCGCGGACGATCGTGGGGCGATCGATCATCTTGCCGTCCAGGGACGTAGCGCCGATACCCTGTTCCTCCGCGGCCGCGGCCGCGTCGACAATCCGCGCCGCGTTCGCTAATTCTTCCTCGCCGGGCGTAAACCCGTTATTGATCACATCAAGTTGAGCCGGGTGGATCGCGAACTTGCCGTCGAACCCGATCGAGCGTGCCATTTCCACCTCACGCGCCAGGCCTTCCTGGTCCCGGAAAGCGATGTACGGGGTGTCGATCGCGCCCACGCCGGCGGCGACTGCGCCGGCGATTATGGCGCCGCGCGCGTGAGCCAGGGCCGGGCCTGTCGAATCGTCGCCGGCCCGATGCCCAGAGGAGGTCGAAGATCGCCAGTCGCCCAGGTCCCTCGGTATTCCGGCGTCGTTCGAGTAGTCCTCGGCGCCGAAACAGACTGCGGCGATTCGTGGAGAAGCGTTGCAGACGTCGTAGGCGGCGACAACAGCACGCGCCGTTTCGATCCACGGGTAGAGTGCGATAGAGCCCGGTTGAAGCCCGTTTCGGCGTTCCGATGCGGTGATTGCGGAGGCGATCCGCCGCACATCTCCGGCGCTGCGGACCTTGCCGACCGATACCCCGGCGATCAATGTCCCCATCACCGCCTCAAGGTCTTCATCAAAGAGGCCGGTGTCGAGCGAATTAAGGCGGGGTATCACCGGGACCCCCGAACTTGCGAACTGCTCAAGATTCGCTGCGATCTCACGACGTGCGACCGGCTTCTCGCCCCACGGCACGGCGTCTTCCATGTCCGGCATCAGGGCGTCCGCAGGCGCGTCGGCGGCCTTCTTAAACATGTCCGGCCGGTTGCCGGGCACGAAAAGGAGGCTTCGGGGAACTGGCGGCATGAATCGCACACTCCGGGGACTATCGGCGGCGCAGGGCTGGCCGGGACGGCGATAATGGTCCACTCCATACGCCGGGCGCGCCGGGCACACAAGTGAACCACAATCAACCCGGCAAGCGCCCTCCGATCCAATTCATGCCACGCCGCATCGAAATAATCGCCGTAACGGGCCTCCCTGAAGTGCAGGAAGGCGATGATCCGGCTGCGATGGTCTTTGACGCCGTCGAGCGCCAGGGAACTCCCCTGACGACCGGAGACGTAGTGGTGGTGGCCCAGAAAATCGTATCGAAAGCCGAGGGCGCGATCGTGGACCTGGAGAAGGTCAGGCCCTCAGAGCGAGCGATCGAGCTGGCGGCGACGGTGCGGAAGGATCCGCGGCTGGTCGAAGTCATCCTCCAGCAGTCTGAGCGGATCGTCCGGGCGGCGCCCGGCGTGCTGATTACCGAGACGGTCCACGGTCTGATATGCGCAAATGCCGGGGTCGACAGCTCGAACTCAGCGGTCCAGAGCCAGGTGATCACGCTGCCCCGAGACCCGGACGGTTCCGCCCGCGTGATCCGGTCAACGCTGGAATCACGCGCCGGCGTCCCCGTAGGAGTGATCGTGTCCGACTCGTTCGGAAGACCCTGGCGCGAGGGCAGCACAAACGTTGCGGTTGGTGTCGCAGGTATCGAGCCGCTGGACGATGCACGAGGCCGTGGAGACGATCACGGCCGGGTGTTGCAGGGGACCGTGGTCGCGGTGGCTGACGAAATTGCGTCAGCCGCTCAACTCGTGATGGGAGAGTTCGGGGGCGTCCCGGCGGCGATAGTCCGCGGCCTCCAGTTCAAGACCTCTGACTCCAGCAGCGCACGCGCGCTGCAACGCAGCCCTGAATTTGACCTGTTCCGTTAGGGAGCCAGGCTCAGCCGGGAACTACTTGCGTGCGGACGAGGAATCTTTGCCAGCAGGCGCGGCCTTGGCGGAACCGCTGTTCGAGGCCGCTGCTTTCGCTGCGGCGGCTTTACCGGCGGCGGCTTTGCCGGACCGTGCGGTCCAGGAAGGCGTGTACTCGTAGGAGTTGCGGAACTCGCGCGTCTGACCACAGTGCGCGCACGAGCCGTTACTGGTCGGGCCGTTCGGGGGCTCGATAAGCCAGGAGTGTTTGCAGTCTGGGGAATCCTCAGAGGGCGCCTGTTCGGCGACATCGACTGCGACCGCTGCTTTGGATTTTGCCGTCGCCCTGGTGGCTTTGGCCTTTACCGCCGTTTTGGCGGCGCTGGCAGTCCTGGAACCGGCCTTCGCTTTTGAGGCGGTTTTGCCGGTGGCGGTGGCGGGTTTCTTCGTCGGCAACGGGCGTTCCTCCCAGCGGCTGGCCCCGCGAAGTTTGTGCGGGGGTCCGGACCAAACAACGGTCAGGGCCGCGTCAGGTCCAAAAAAAGAGGCCCGGCGTCATTAAGTCAGGACCCGGAGCCAGCGTACCAGTATACCAGATATTGGTCCTCAGAAATCACGAAACTCAACGTAACAAGTCTGAAACATACTCGCGCTTGGCCTGCTGCATGATAGGGTTACCTGGATTAGCCAACAGTACGGGCCTCGCTCACATCGACAAGCGTGGCGGGCGGGCTTCACAGCTGACGCCGACTGCGTAACAGCACGGAATGCCGACAATCGATGGCATCATCATCCACACGGGACCGGATTCTCGTACTCATCCAGAGTCGAGACTCTGAAACGGTTACAGGCCTGGCAGCCGAGTTCAGCCTGGCGCCGGCGACCATCCGGCGCCATCTCGATATCCTGCAACGCGACGGGCTGGTCACCTTTACCGAGGTCCGGCGCGGCACCGGCAGGCCGGAGTTTTCGTTCTCGCTGACAGAACGCGGCCACGAAACCCGGCCCCGGCACTACAGCCAGATGCTCGGGAAACTGATCTCCAAGCTGGCCTCCCTGGGGCCTGAATCGCTGACTGAGCGGAGCGGCAGGCAGTTACTCGATGATCTCCTGAAGGACATAGCCCGGGAATCGGTGGATCAGCACGGCGTTAACGGCGCCGGGATCGCCAGCTTGATCGACGTGCTCCGCGATCAAGATTTTGCTCCGGTGGTGGGCGAGGACAACGGCCAGATCTCCATCAGCCTGATGAACTGCCCGTTCCGTTCCGTCGCCATCAGCAATCCGGAGCTGTGCACTTACGACACCGCGGTTATTTCCGCCGTCGTCGCGGCTCCGGTAGAACGAGTCGCATGCCTGACACACGGTGATCCCTTCTGCAAGTACCTGATCCTGAACGAATCGGGAAAGCAAGACCCGGACCGTTAGGTGATTGGCGCTGACGCAGCATCCAGGTGAGCGGTGTGGTTGAACGTCATAAGCGTCGCTGAGCCGTTATTCACGCCCACCACGCTGAGGCCGCAGTTCGAGAAATGAAACCGGCCCACGGCGGCGTCCGGCAGATCCAGCAATACGACGAGCAGGCACTTGAGCGAGCCGCCGTGCCCTACGATCACGACGTCACCGTCTATCTTCAGCAGACCGGTTTCTTCAATGAAACGCTTTGCCCGTATCACGACGTCACTCATCGATTCGCCGCCAGGCGGACGGAACTGCGGGTCACCGGATACGAAGCGACCAATCCCTTCCGGGCTTTCCGTGCGTATTTCATTCCAGCGCCGCCCTTCCCATTCACCGAAGTTGATTTCGCGAATCGTTTCGGTCAACCGGACGGGCGCGCCCACGGCGCCAGCGGTCCGCGCACATCTCGAAAGGTCACTGGACCAGATCACGCCGACGTCATAATTCTCTCTGATGTGCCGCCCAACCAGCTCCGCCTGCGCCAGCCCGCGCTCGTTTAACGGCTGGTCGGCCTGTCCCTGGGCCCGCCCGATCACGTTCCAATCAGTCTCACCGTGACGTACAAGGATCAATCTGGTCATTGAGCGACTCCGGGCGTCAAAGCGATGGCTGACGCCGGAATTAAACCTTCCAATTCATTCCCGCCCCGTGATGGGATGGTGCGGCCAATTCCTGCGAATTCGACGGCAACTATAGCCCCGGGGCGGTTTCCGTACGAACATAGAGACGACAGTCCGATAACTACACGATCTGACAAACCTCACAGGGAAGTGCATGGCTTGGAAAATGGCTGGATCATCGAGGCCAAAGATGTCTTCAAGACATACCGGTCGCGTAGCGTGGTGGTCGAGGCTCTCAAAGGCGTCAGCCTTTCGGTGGCTCGCGGCGAGATGGTTGCGATTATGGGACCCAGCGGCTGTGGCAAGACCACCCTGTTGAACTGCCTCTCCGGATTGGACGTCATCGATCGCGGCGAAATCACGATCGACGACCGGCCCTTGCGAGGCATGTCAGATGACGCGCTGAGCGATTACCGGGCGCGATCGATGGGGTTCGTGTTCCAGTCATTTAACCTGCTTCCGGTACTTTCTGCGCGGGAGAATGTCGAGTTGCCGCTCGTCCTCGCGGGCGTCAAGTCAAAGGCGGCGCACACGAAGGCCATGGAGAAGCTGGACCAGGTCGGGATGGCCGACTGGGCAGACCACAATCCGAACGAGCTTTCGGGCGGACAGATCCAGCGGGTGGCTATCGCGCGAGCGTTGGCGAACGACCCCGCCATCGTCTGGGCTGATGAGCCCACAGGCAACCTGGATTCAGAGAATACGACCCAGGTTATGGACCTGCTGTGTGATCTCAATAAAGAGCATGGGCAGACGTTTGTTCTGGTAACGCACACGCTTGAGGTGGGCAGCCGTACGCATCGGATCGTGAAGATGCGTGACGGGGTGATCGAAGACCCGGTTCCCGGAGAAAGTTAAACACCACTTTGGAAAACCTTTTTGGCGTACCGATGGCGGGACTCGCCATCACGCTCTCTGGCATCCTGGCGATCGCGAGCCTCGTGATCATCACGATGGCGCTCCGCAATCGCATCCTGATGAAGCTCGCTCTCCGGAACATCCCGAGACGGCGCGCTCAAACGGTGCTGATTATCGTCGGCCTGATGCTGTCTACGACCATCATCTCAGCATCGCTGGCGATCGGTGACACCGTGACCGGTTCGATACGGGGCGTGGTCCTGGACGCGCTCGGTCACACGGACCTCCGCCTGCGCACGCCGCAGATCGGAAGCAGTACGGAGAGCCAGGTATTCGGCGAAACCGCGGACGGGGCGGGGTTTTTCGCTGACCTGTATATGGATGCGGAGACGCTGTCTCTCGTACTCGACATCACGACGGCGGACGGACGGATTGACGGGGTGATGCCCCAGATACGGGAGGTCCTGCCGGTCCTGGACACTCGCTCTCAGCTCACCGAATCCAGGATGACGGTCGTCGGATTTGACGGCACGCGCCAGGACGGATTCGGCGAGATCCGTACCCTGGGCGGGCAACTGCTCCGGCTCGATGAGCTCGGGGATAACGAGGTCCTGATCAACGAGTCAGGAGCGAAAGAGCTCGATGCGCGGGCCGGCGACGAGATCGTGATCGTTTCGCCCACCGGCCGGCATTCCTTCACGACGCGGGCGATCATTCGCGACAGGGGCCTCGCAGCGAATGACCATCGAGCGATCATCTCGCTCGGCGCCATGCAGCGGATCATGGCAAGGGAAGGGCAGGTCAATCGAATCGACCTTTCAGCCAACGGGGGGGTGAGGGACGGTGTAGACCTCGCGACAGACGTGGCGGAGACGCTGCGAATTGAGTTCACCGACCCGGTCGTAGCGCAACAGCTTTTCGATGTGCTCCGCACGCCGGATGTGATCAAGGTATTGAACGCATATGCCGATACCGGCGGCGGCGGCATTCTGAGCGACAGCAACGAAGACGATCTCAGGGTCCTGATCGCGGAGCTGGAGCCCGGCGAAACGGTTACGGCGCAACAGGCCTCGCAGGTCGGGGCGTTGCTGGCCCCCCTGTTGGACACCGACGCGTCCGGTCATCTGATGGCAGCGATCGGGGACCGGTTTCTCATCGCATTGCCCTTTGTCGACCTGACGGGAGCCGGGGGGTTCCCGGACGGAACGGACGGGGCCGGTGGGCAGGCCCTGGCGGCTCTTGTGAGTTCACCGGATGGTTTCACGGTGGCGGCGTCACTGGTGGAGTCGCTCGCCCGGGCCGGAGCCGGGGCGGATCTTATGGCTTACGTCGAGGCGAACAGCGCTGATCTGGCGCCCGGGACCGCCGCCCTGCTCACGTCTGCCGGTGAGGCGCTCTCCGGGCAGGGGCCGTTCAACGCCGCGCCGGACGTGCAAGTGACCAACGTGTTTCGCTCAAAGGCCGCGGATTCAGCGCTGGCTGCGCACATCCTCGTGGCGATTGAAATGTCTGAGCGCCGGGACCTCACCGTTCCGGTAACAGCCTTGCTTTCCGGGTTACAGATCCTGGCGGTCGATGAGTTGAAGCGGGACGGCCTGGAGCTTGCTGAACTGTTCGGCAATATCTTCCTGACGTTTTTCACCATTTTCGGGTCGTTCTCGATCATCGTCGGGTTGCTGCTGATATTCCTTGTGTTCGTGATGCTGGCGGCGTCCCGGTCGATCGAGATGGGCATCGTACGCGCCGTCGGCACGAAACGGCGGCACCTTGTCCAGATGTTCACCTACGAGGGGTTCGCCTACGCGCTCGGGGCGGCGTTGATCGGCACCCTGATCGGCATCCTTGCGAGCATGGTGCTTGTCCAGATGATGGGCGGGATCATCGGGGAAGAGGAAGATTCTGCGTTCACGTTCCAGTACAGCTTCACGCTGACGTCGGTAGTGGCGGCGTTCTCGGCCGGGATGCTTTTAACGCTGGCGACGGTTGCCGTGTCCGCATACCGCGTAAGCCGTCTCAACATCGTGGTCGCCATCCGTGGACTGCCGGAGGAGCTCGTTCCGTCCGACACCCCACCGTTGCTGATCCGCCTGGCACGCGTTGGGCAAGCGATCCTGGGGCCGTTTTACTACCTGTACCGGGCCGTAACGGCGCATCGCCGCCGGGAGGGCGCGGTACTGCCCGTGGTGATGTTGTTCTTACATCTCCTGATCCTTCCGTGGATCGTTCTTACCGTGCTCGCGCTGTTCAGGGTGTTCCAGCCCTACCTCGCCATCGGCTGGCCGTTGATTCTCATCGGCGTCCTGCTGGCGGCGTGGGGTCTCGAGGTGGATCTCGCCGCGTTGTGGACAATGGGCGTGAGCCTGACGCTGGTCGGGATCGGTCTCTTGATCCGGACGTTGCTCCGGAGAAGCGGTCTGCGCGAAGAAGTGGTTGATCGAACCTCTTTCACGTTCATCGGAGCGACGGTGTTGGTGTTCTGGGCGCTTCCGTTCGATGCGCTCAACTGGCTGACCGGGGAGTTAAACGGAAGCGTCGAGATGTTCATCCTGTCCGGGACGTGGATGGTTGCTTCCTCTGTGTGGTTGCTGATGTACAACGCTGACCTGATCGCCCGCGGACTCGAGGCGGTGTTAGGAGGGTCTACGCAGATCAAGGCGATTCTCAAACCGGCGATCGCCTACCCGATGCAGGCCAAGTTCCGGACCGGTTTGACCGTTGCAATGTTTTCCCTTGTGATCTTCACGATGATGGTGTTCGCGATCCTCAACAGCATCGGCAGCGATCTTGACCAGACGCCTGATCGCGTGACGGGAGGGTTCGACATCCGGGCGGAAACCAGCATCGATCTGCCGGTAACCGATATCGAGTCTGCGATAGAACGCGCGCCCAACCTTGACCCGGCGGATTTCGACGTGATCGTTGCCCATACCGACGTTCCCGCAGAGACGCGGCAGCCAGGCGCCGAGGAGCAGCGGTTCCGTTCTCTGGGCGTTCGGGGCGCTGAACGGGCGTACTTTGAGGAGACGCTGCTCGAGATTACGCATTTCGATCCTGCGTATCTGCCGCCCGATACGCCGTTAGATGATCCGGCAGCGGTGTCCCGGGGCGTATGGAATGCGCTGGCGGCGGATCCCTCACTTGCCATCGTAAGCGCCGACCTCCTGGAATCTGATCGCGGAGGGTTCCGGTTCGGCGGCGCTGAGTTCGCCATCGAGGGATGGTCCCAGCAGGAAGACGGCCCGGTTGAGGCTATCGACCTGGAGTTGCGTCTGAGCCGCGGGCGTGGCGCCGTCATAACGCGCACGGTGATCGGGGCGATGGACCTGTTTGCCGAATCCTTTGAATTTGACGGCGGCCCGGTCGCCAACCTGATTACGCGCGCTGATGTTTTCGAAGACCTGTCCGGTGAGCCGATACCGTTCACCACGTTCAGGATTCGGTTGAGGGACGGGGTCGACCCGGGACGCACGGCGGCGGCGATGGAGACGGCTTTTCTGGACAACGGCATGCAGGCCATCGACACACTGAAAGAGATCAAGACCGGGATCGCGCAGAACAACGCCTTCAACCGGCTGTTCCAGGGTTTCATGGGGCTCGGCCGGGTGGTCGGCGTGGCGTGGCTGGGAGTGCGTTCGTTCCGGGGGG
>JADFRU010000176.1:0-4514 GCA_022561115.1 Chloroflexota bacterium
GATACCTTCGACGCCATGCACGGCAACGTGTTCAAGCACACGCTGAAGATTGAGGACGGCTACGTGTACGCGCCGGACAGGCCCGGACTCGGCATCGAGTTAAACGGGGAGTTCCTTTCGAAGTACCGCGTGGGGTGAATTAGTTGCTGGGCGGGGGGCGGAACGATACGTGGGTGAGCCGTAGCAGCAGATCGAGCGCTGAATACTGTTCGATCTGCCTGACATAAATCGGAATTGCGCGGAACACTTCGTAAAACACCCCGTCGACCACAAACCAGTGGACAGCGCCGTCAAATAGATCTCCGTCCTGGGTGAACTCAAACAAGAACTCATGACCGCGCACGGAAGTTTGTCCGTCAGTGGCTGTGCGGAAAATGAAATCGTTTTCCGACGTGATTTCGAAGGTGGTCCACTCCGGGTTGGCGGCAAGGGTCCAGTCCTGGGTGTATTCGGGCGTCGTTGGGTACTGGCTCCTGCCGACAAGATCCGTCGTGACGCTTACCCACGCAAACGTGCGTGAATCCCATGTACTGACACCGCTGGACGTGCCTGCGTCGAACTCCCAACCCGAAGGGATTTCAAGTGTGTATCCAAACTCGGCGTTCGAATACACACTCCCCGTGACCTGGGGGATCGCCGTCGGAGTTGGAAGCGCGACTGAGGCGCCGGCGCGCAGTTTGGGAAACTCGGCGAGAAGGGTTTCCGCCGCTATTGCAAAGCCGAACCCTTCAACGGAAATCCCGCCCGCTGAGGATCGGACAACGTACGTATTCAACCCTGCGACCACCCCACTCTTGAGTACCAGCGGACCACCGCTGTTGCCGGGATTGATAGCGGCGTCCGTTTGAAATTCCGACCGGTCGAGGAACCCGATAAACTGAGCCCCTGAGATGATTCCTTCAGAGATACGCAGCGATTCAACGCCCAGCGGAAAACCCATCGCTATGACGCTATCGCCAACCCGTACCGTATCGTTCTCGGCGATGGGGATCGTGGGAAAATTTGAGCAACAGATCTTGAGTACAGCCAGGTCACGCGCAGGGTCAGTTCCGAGGATCGTCGCTCGATACGTCGCCGTCTCCTCGACAACGACATCGACCAGCGACCCACCTTCGATCACGTGATAGTTGGTCAGTATCAGACCGGATTCACCATCGATCTCGATAATTACCCCGGAACCCGTGGCGATATCGGTCAGTATCTGGACTACAGCCGGGCCGAGCCGTTCGATCAAGTCAGGTAGCGACTCCACGACGGGTAGGACCGTTGGCACGGGAGTCGGAGTCGGAGGCGGGGTGGGAACCGGTACCGGGGTCGGGCGAGGGTCGGCGTCGGTGAAGCGGTCGGCGTCACTGTCGGGACCGGCAGGGGTGTTGCACTCGGCTCCACAGGCGTTCGCGTGACGGTTGCCGCCGGGGCAGTTGTAGGCGCGGGAATCGCATTCACGCCGGCGGTCGCCAGGACACGCGCCTCTATGGTTGCCCGGATGGCATCCCCGGCCTCTATCGTGGCGATAATCCCCGCGGATACCGTCGCTTCGATCTGGCTTATCGATTCCTGGGTCGCGGTTATGCCGGCGGATACCGTCGCGTCAATATCCACCGCCGGGGGAGCCTGATTGATTCCACCGCCGCAGGTTACGGTCATTAGCGAAATCCCGGCGAGAACGCCGGTGATACGCGTTTTGACGGAGATTCCAAATCCCAATAACCCACTCCTGACCCGTGATCTTACGCGCCGGTCTTGTCGTCTGCACGCCTTGATTGTATTCGCGACCAGGCCGCAATTCGTGGCTTATTTCCCACAAAGCCCTGATCGTTTGCCGCGCGTATAGAGGGAATCATGCGAACCGGCTCGGCCGTTCTACGAGGTCGATCAAAGGCCAATAACGCATCGTCGCGCTAATCGGGTCACACCACCCACGCTCACTCATGCCTGACCTCATTCACCCGCAGGAGATACAGGTCCTCCCGGTCAGGGTCGTTCTGATCGAAATCCCGGAAACGGCTGAATCCCAGCTTGCCTGCGACCCGTTGTGACGCCGTGTTCTCGCGGGCGATCGAGGCCACAAAATCGGTCACGCCGTGCTCCCGGGTCGCCCATCGGATCAAGGCAGAGGCGCCCGCCGTGGCATGGCCGCGTCCCCGGAACGGCTCGAATACCGAGTAGCCGATCTCAATTCCGCCCGGAGCGATGTCACGCAGATAGGCCGGTCCCGGCGCGCTGTGGAACCCGGCATGTCCAAGCATCTGCCGGTCTGATCGCCTCACGATCGCGTACAGCAACCACTGGATGAGCTCCGGCATGGTGCGCAACTGCGTCAGTCGTACTCCGATCCACGGACTCGCGTCTTCGCTCCAGCCGTCCCAGAGCCGAACACCGTTAAACTCCCGGTCCGTGCCGCCCTGCCCTTCGATCATCGCCTCGATGAACGCCGGTGTCATGCAAACCAGGTCCAGTGCGGGCGCGACGACCGGTTGCGGCTTCCCTGCCGGACGCGAGTTTCCGGCTGACCCGTGCCGATCTGAGTCGCTCAAAGTCGAGCCAGGTCCTTCGGGCCGCAGGTTTCCACGAGCAGTAGGTTCCGACTTCTCAGTTCAAGTTGTGGCGGCATAGCACCCGGAATATACTCGGCTGCGCTCTCAGGAGCACCCTCACATCTGCCGTCCGTCTGCAGACACGCACGCGGGCCGCTAAAGCCGTCAAGATACGGAGTGCCTGTTGCCAGAATTCGACTTCGCTCAACCCACCTCGCTCAATGAAGCTCTGGAGCTGTTCGCCGGGTCCGGTGAAATCCGGGCGCTCGTCGGCGGGACTGACATCGTGGATCAGCTCAAGACCGGTCGCCGAAACGCTGACCTGATCGTCGATATAAAACGCATCCCCGAACTGCAACGGCTGGAGGTGACGGGAGACGGTCTTCACATCGGCGCGGCACGATGCTGCACCGATGTGGGTGACTTTCCGGCGGTCCGCTCCGATTATCGCGGGCTTGCGGATTCCGCCCTGCTGATCGGATCGTGGCAGATCCAGAACCGGGCAGGCGTGGGCGGCAACGTCTGCAATGCGTCGCCGTCCGGTGACACCATACCGGCGTTACTCGTCCACGACACAATGGCGGTGGTCGCCAGCGCATCGGGCCAGCGGGAGATCGCTCTCTCTGACTTCTTTGCCGGTCCCGGGCAGACCGTTCTACAGAAGGGTGAGATCCTGGTCGAACTGGTTCTTCCCCCGATACCGGACAACAGCGCCAGCGCATATCTCCGCTTCATTCCGCGTAACGAGATGGACATCGCCGTAGCGGGCGTTGGCAGCTTCCTGCAACTTGATCCTTCCGACAGCACCGTCAAGAAAGCCCGGATCGCGCTGGCGTCGGTAGCCCCAACTCCTCTCCGCGCTCGCGCTGCCGAGGAGGTCCTCGAAGGCAACGTGCTGACAAACGAACTGATCGAGGCCGCTGCGGAGGCCGCTGTCGGCGCGGCGACCCCCATAACGGATGTTCGGGGGTCCGCCGAGTACCGCCTGGAACTGGTGCGCGTACTCACACGCCGGACGCTCGGCATCTGCCGAGACCGGATCAACGGCTAACCCGCCCGGGCTTTCCACCACCCGCCTCGTTAGCGTGACCAGGACGGCTGAAGCCCCCGATAAAACTCCCGACATCCCCCAGACATTCCAAGGACCTCCACAGATGAAGCACATCTCCATGACGGTCAACGGCGATCAACACGAACTACTCGTGGAACCGGGCTGGACACTGCTCGAAACGTTGCGTGACCACCTGCGGCTGACCGGAACCAAGGAGGGCTGCAGCAACGGCAACTGCGGCGCCTGCACCGTCATGATCAATGGGCGAACGGCGAACTCCTGCCTGGTCTTCGCCGCCGAGATGGACGGCAACGAGATCACCACCATCGAAGGCATTGCGACCCAGGGCAAACTCAACCCGGTCCAGGAGGCGTTCATCAAAGACGGCGCGCTCCAGTGCGGATTCTGCACGCCGGGCTTCATAATCTCGGCAACGGCCCTGCTGCAACGCAATCCGGACCCGTCGGAAGAAGAGATACGCACACGCCTGGCGGGCAACCTCTGCCGCTGCACCGGGTACGACAAGATCATCATGGCCGTTGAAGACGCAGCGGCGATGCTCCGGGGTTAGCCGGAACCGGCATCCGGCTGTCACGCGTAGGGGTGGGCATTGGAGCTTGGCTCCTCAGAAGACGCCATCCAACTCTGTTGCAAGATGGGACTCCTCCCTCACCTCAATCCTCTCCCGCCGGGAGAGGGGGGTTTTGAGACGCCCTGCTTGCTCCGCCCGTTACCCGTGACAGGCGGGAATACGCGAGGCGTGCGACATCTCGAACGCCTTTCTCCGGGTATGGGACTTCTCCCTCACCTCAATCCTCTCCCGCTGGGAGAGGGGATTTTGAGACGCCCTGCTTGCTCTGCCCGTTACCCGTGACAGGCGGGAATACGCGAGGCGTGCGACATCTCGAACGCCTTTCTCCGGGTCA
>JADFRU010000003.1:0-17465 GCA_022561115.1 Chloroflexota bacterium
CCACCAGCACCGACCGGATGCCGTCCCACGGCTCCAGCCCTTCCTCCAGCAGCTCCGGGAAGATCCAGCGGTTACCGGCATCACGTGCGGCGTCCAGCACAGCAAGTCCGGCCCATCGGTGGTCCGCCATGTTGAGCTTTCCACTGGCGAACTGGAGACGATGGTTCCCGCTGATAACGATCTCCGGCCTGTACTTGCGAAACGCCCGGGTGATGTCCCGCCTGAGGTCCATGCCGTACTCGATTATCCCGTCCGTATAGCCAAGAAAATCGACCGTCTTCACACCGACCTGCGCGGCCCCGGCGATCTCCTCCGCTTCTCGCAGCGGCCCGGCGTCCCTCGGATGCATCCCGTCGATCCCCGCCTCGCCCCGGGTGAGCAGCAGGTACGTGATCTCTTTACCCTGCGCGGTCCAGCGGGCAATCGCAGAAGCAGCCCCGTACTCAAGATCGTCCGGGTGCGCTGCCACGGCGACCGCGCGTTCCCAGTCCTCGTCCAGTGGAAGAATCTTCGGCGTGTTCTCTGTACTCATCTCTGTACTCCTTTATGCCGGGGGCCGGCATAAAGGCTGCCGACGGGTGAGTTCCCGGTCCCTCGATCGCTGGCGGCGGATATTCGGACTATCGATCCCCGCTTCCGGCGGGCGGGCCACCGGCAGGTCGCTTCCCGGGCCGGGCGCCGCCGACTTCCAGCCGCGCAAACCGTTGCAGGCCGGCGGCGGCGGCGCGGCGTGCATAAGCGGCTCGTTGTTCTGGTGAAAAGGAGCGCCTCAGTACGATCGCGAAACTGATTATCGCGATCAGCCCGAGCGTTCCGGACAGTCCCTGGAACTGGTCAGCGCCGGGAAGCGAGCCGAATCCAAACAGCAAACGCAACGCAACGCCAACGTTGAGCGCAACAAATGCCACGTCCATCAGCCAGTGCATCGGCGCTTCCGTGCCCTCGAAAAGCGTCAGCATCCGAATGCCCACGCCAATAATGATCATCGTCACGAAGCCGAGCGTGAACACGTGAATAATCGGCGCTGCGAGTTGCGCGCTGAGGATCGGATTACCGGTGAGCATGCCGATAGCGTCCAGAACGGACAGCCCGGCGGCGACGAGCAACCATCCAAACGCGGCCCTGATAAACCACTCGTAACGCGTGTACGTGCCCTCTATGTAGCCGCTTTTACGCATCGCTGGCTCGAACAAGCGCAACGCCACCACGAACGCTATCAACCCGGCGGCCTGGAGAATTAACCCGGGCGCCGTCCAGTTATCCGACGCCTCCTGATAGCGCGCCAGGACGTACCAGCCCGTCCCCACGTTCAGCAGCGCGAGGGCGATCCACGACAGCCAGCGGTGCATCGGTTTGAGTCTCAAAAACCCGACTATCGCTCGCGTGCTCACGCCGAGGATGAAGATCACGACGAAGCCGATAAGCCCGGCATCGATCATGGCAAAGTTCCAGAGTCCGGGAGCGGCCGCGGCGTCTGTATCCGCCATACGAAAAACGATCCGGGCGTGGAGCGCAGCGGCGATCACGGCCCACACTATCGCTGACCACAACCAGGCCTCTGTCTGCGTTCGCCGGTTCTGGCCTCGGATAAGGGCGCGGCCGATCACGACCGCATAGATCAACATGCCGGCGAGCAACAGCACCCCGGACGCTTCCAGCAGATCCGGGCTGAACCACCGCCGGTGCAGCGACTGACCGAAGAACCGCAGCGTCACCCCGGCCAGCACCAGCGTCAGGACCGCCCGCTGCGGCCACGGGAAGTCCATCGGCCCGTTCCGGAACCTCGGCACGACATGGAACGAGACCCCGATCATGAACAACCCGGCCCATCCGAAGATCTGCGCCACGCCATGCGCCTGTCCGTGGACGATCCACCACAACCCGCGGTCTATGCCAAACGCGGGTGCAAGCATCATCCCCGCGCCGGTGCCGAACCCGTAGATGATCGCCACCAGCAGCGACGCCCAGATGAACGGCCTGTACAGGCGTTGCAACGACCACGGCGTGATCGCGTAACGCCCCTGCCGGGCCTCCGGCGAGCCAGCTGACAGGGGACTCGGTGCGGGGTTAGGTGTGCTACTGGATGTCATGCATCAATTCCAACAGGCTGGAGTGCGCATCGGGCCATGCGGCGATCATCACGGGCCACGGGCTTTCGACCGTCCAGTCAAGCGCATCCCCGTTTCCGTCGGTGACGGCGATGCCAAGCTCTTCCGCGATCGCCAAGCCGGCCGCCACGTGGACCGCGCCCACTCCGTAGGCGACGACCCCCGCGATGCGTCCCAGGCAGAGCTGGCTCAGCGGATACGCCATCGACGCAAAGGTCGTCGTCCGGCCAACCCCGCTGACCCACCTGAGGCTGCCATCGCTCATCTTCGCCGCTGATCGTTCAGGCCCGTCGATCTCGAGATCCACCAGTTGCCCGGACAGCCTGCCCGGCGGCGGTTGGGGAGACCACGGCTCGCCATTTCGGGACACCCCCCGGCCGCGGACCGATGTCAGCGTCTCCCTCATCGTGGGCACCGTAATCGCGCCAAGCACCGGGCCGGTGCGGTCCATCAGCGCCACGTTGACCCCCCATTGACCCAGCCCGGCGGCATACGGCGCGGTGCCACATAACGGGTCAACAAACCAGCGGAGATCAGAATTCTGTGTGCCGGACACACTTTCCTCGGACACGATTTTGTCCGCCACGTCATACTCGCTGAGCGCTTCCGCTACTGCCCGGTCAGCAGCGATGTCTGCATCCGTCACCAGGCTGCCATCCGATTTGAAATTCCGCTCCAGGGGAGAATCGCCGGAGTCGCGGAAGCGCGCCAGCAACACCTCGGCCGCCGCGCCGCACGCCGTTACGGCGGCAAGGAGAGCGTCGCTGCGGTTGAACTCTGTCAACGCGTGCGGGCTGCCCCAGCGTCGAGCAACTCGCGCCCGATTTTCATCATACTTTCGGTGTTGTCCGCCATGTATCCGGTCAGCATCTCGGTCGCTGCTTTCGTTTCTCCGGCGTCGATCATCGCACGCCCTTTAGCAGCCATATCGTACGCCGATCCAAATAAAGCCTTCTGCAGGTCCCACCAGCCCTCGTGGACCTCCTTCATCCTCGTGTACCCCCCGGCGAGCGCTTCCTCCGCCAGGTCATGAAACATCCACCACACGCTTTCGGGGGACGAGCCGCTCCCGCCCACCGAAAGCGCCTCCGGCAGGTCGCCCTCGATAAACACCGGGAAGAACAATGTCATGCACGGCGCGTACATTCCGCACCAGTAAACGGGCAGTCGAGACCCGTCCGCGCACAGGTCAGCCACCAGGCTCGCGGCAGTGGCCCCGCCTTCGTGCTGCGGATGTGTGCAGATGCCGCGAAGATCGCCTGGAACCGGCTCAAACACGCCGGGGTCGTCCTCGGGTGTTCCGTGGTCGGACAGCGTGAGCATCAACGTGCCGAAGTCGATTCCACCGGCATGACGGGCGAGTATCGATGACGATCTGGAATGCCGGCGCGCGCCGGACTTCGCTTCGGCCGTCGCAGAGTAAGCAGCGGTCCAGTCGAAGGACCTCCCGTTGCCCGGCTCATACAGGCCGTACCGGGCCGCCTGCGCTTCCGCCCCGGGTGAAAGCTGGGCCTCACCGTCCATCCCGCTGACGTTGCTGATGCTGTGGACGCCGGAAACCGGAGCGACAGCCCATTCGTGTCCCACCGTCTCAACTACAAACGCCTCACCCGGGTCTGCGACGAGATAGATGTTGTCGTACGTCCCCACGGCGGCGGCGCTGGCAAACTTGCCCTGCCCGTACTTCTCCACCAGCCCGGTGATCTCGTTAACGGCCTCTCGGGCGGTCGCCCCGCGCTCAAGCGCCAGTCGCACGATTTCCATACCGATCAACTTCGGCTCGTCGGCTTCCGGAAGAAGCGACGGAAGCGCCTCGTTGCCGATCACCACCTGGTGCTCGTTGAACCCGTGCTCGTAACCCCAGCACCAGTACGGTCTTGAACCGACATGCCGGTACGCCGGGGACGGGCCATCGATCTTTACAAACTGCGTGCCGGGGTCAGCGGACGGCGTCGCAGGGTGGAGTTCAAGAGGCTGGGCCTCGTGGGCCGGGCGGTCACTGTTCTTCGCGAACAGGGTCGCTCCACTCTTTGACGCCGCCCCTGTGGCAACCATCGTGTCGCAACCCGTGTACCTGTCCGGGCCGTGACTGGCATCGGAAACAGGGCTGGGCGCGTTCTGGCGTGGGCTCATCAAGACCTCTGGGGCGTTCAGGCCGGGGACCTCTTTGTTCGAGAACGCGGCAATGTTACACAACCACTTCACATCGACGGCACGGAGACAAGGTAGTATTCGGGACACGAACCGGACCGGACCTGAATGTCGTTCCGGGCGCTGCCGTCTCCGGAGGTGAAATCATGTTGTCAACGACGCCATACGGCATCAAAGTCAAAACGAGTCTCGACTTTGGCCCGGCAACAGAAGCCATTATCGACGCGCTGTCAGTTGAAGGTTTCGGAATCCTGACCCGTATCGACGTAACGGAGACACTGAAGACGAAGCTCGACGTCGAGATTCAGCCATACGTCATCCTGGGCGCCTGCAATCCGTCACTGGCACACCGCGGGTTGCAGATCGAGCCGGATCTGGGGCTGCTGCTGCCGTGTAACGTGATCGTGTACGAAGAGGCCGGAGGGGCCGTGGTAGCCGCCATGGAACCCGCACTCATGGCAACAATCACCGGGAATCCCGGGATGAACGAGATCGCTGAAGAGGCTCGCACCCACATCGTGAACGCCCTCGAATCGCTTGCCGCCGCGAGCGACTGACCGCCGTCCCGTTCCCGTCGTCATCACTTCTTGAACTTCTCCCCATCGCACACCGGTGTACCCGGAGAGAGACCCGGGGCCCCGGCAACAGGCGCGGTCAATCGGACCGCGGACGACGATCCTTTTTCCGTAGCGCGAACGGCATCGCTAATCGCCGGAAATCGGACGGCGCGGCCCACGGGATTGGCCGGTCGCCCCGGCGGTGAGCACGTAGAGTGTGACGCTTTCGGCGACCGCCGCCCACCGGGCCACACCATCGGTAAAAAGAAACCGCTAGGGCGGAACGGGCGGGATTCAAACGGCTGACCTGTGGACACCTCGGGCCTGTGGACGGTGATTGCCGCATCCCTGATCTATTGCTGGACCACTCGTGCGCGCCTTCCCTGTGTGGCAACAATGGCAGCAGGCGCCGCCAACACGCAACCCGGGCCTGCCACAGCCTGGCGATGGCTGGCACTCCCGTGACCATCATTTAACGCGGAGTGACAGCAACGGCCATGTCCACCCAGCCGTCAGCCGGACAAGACGCCCCCGACGCCGAGAAGTTTGGCGTTTACACAATCGTGGAACCCGTGGCCGAAACTCCGATGACGTCCGTCTACAGGGCCATCGATTCCACTGACGGCCGCACGGTCGCCCTTCGCGTAACTAACGCAGGGTTGCTCGCAGACCCCGCCCGCTTGCGCGGCTTGCTTGAGGCCGCAAACCAGATCGCGTCGGTCAAACACCCGAACGTGCTCAGCGTGTTCGATATCGGTGGAGAAGACGGCCGTTTCTATGTAGCAATGGAACTCCTGCCGCAAAGCCTGGACATCAACCTGGAGTTCAGCGGGCAGATGTCGATAGCGCAAGCCGCGCGGCTATCGGCTGAAATAGCGAGGGGCGTCGCAGCGGCGCATGACAAAGGGCTCATCCACGGCGGCCTCTCGCCCCACAACGTACTCGTCGGAACCGATGGCGTGGCGAAAGTGGCCGACTTCGGCGCCGCCGCGCTATCGAGACCCGCTGGCCGTCTCCCGTACTTCTCCCCTGAGCAGGCCACCGGGGACCCGCCGGGAAGGTCCAGTGACATCTACTCCCTTGGAGCGCTCCTGTATCACATGCTCGCCGGGCGTCCACCGTTCGAAATTTCCGATCCTCGTGAACTACTGTCGGCCCACGCTGCGACCGAACCAGAATCGATACGTTCCATCCGGGCGGACCTGAAGGTGAAGTTCGCAGGGCTCGTCATGTCCTGCCTGGAGAAAAGCCCCGGGCGCCGGCCTGCATCGATGCCTGAGCTGGCGGAAAAGCTGGAAGAGATCGCAGGCAAGGCTGACGGCAGCGCGACCCGCAAGGCGGTCGCATCCGGGGAGAGCGCGCCGGTTGTGCGGCGGAAGGCCGTTGTCACCGATTCAGCGGGGCCGGACGGACCCCCACCCGATCCAACCACCGCTCCTAATCCCGGCACGTGGGTGGTCGCCGGTGAAGTGAGCGAGCCTCGTGCTGAGGGCGCTTCGGTCATGCTGCCGGGCGGCCAGGTGTTGATATTCGGTGGACGCGGCGGTGTCACCTCGTACGAGATGTACGACCCTGAGATGGAACTGTGGCTGCCCGCAGCGCCCGCGCCGGACGCGCGCACCTGGCCAACCGCGACCTTGCTTCCGGACGGAAACGTACTCATCGCCGGGGGGTACACGGCCACAGACCCGTTGGCGACGGCGGCAATATTCGATCCGCGCAAGCGGGCCTGGTCTGAGATCGGGCCGATGTCAGAGGCGCGTGCTGAACACACGGCAACCCTCCTTGAAGATGGCAAGGTGCTGGTATGCGGGGGACTCGGCACGCAGGGCGTCCTGCAGTCGGCGGAGCTATTTGATCCCGAGGCCGGAACATGGGCCTCCGTTGATCCGATGGCAGGAGACCGCGTCCGCCACACGGCGACCAGGCTCAAAGACGGCCGGGTGCTTATCGCGGGAGGGTTTTCGGAGGCCGGAAACCAGGCCACTACTGAGATTTTTAACCCGCATACCGCAACCTGGGATGACGCACACACGATGGAGGCGCCGCGCTGGCGTCATACCGCGACGATCCTCCTGAACGGCGAAGTTCTCGTGGCCGGAGGCGAGGACGATGCCGGCGGCAAGATGCGCACGGCGGAAGTGTTCAATCCCGGGACCGAGTTGTGGGAATCAGTGTCGCCGATGGAAGGCGAGCGTTATGACCACTCCGCGGTTCTGCTGGATGATGGAAGGGTGATCGTCATGGGCGGTTACGGCGGAACCCGAACCCTGGCGAGCGCTGAGATTTACGACCCCTACTCGGCCGCGTGGGAGTCTGCCGGGTTCTGCAAGAGCGCCCGGATGTGGCACAGCTCCCACCTGCTGCCAGATGGCCGGGTGCTCGTCGCCGGAGGATACTCGGACGGCTCCATCCGCTCGTCATGCGAGCTTTTTGACCCCTCAAGCGGTGGATGGGCGGCGGCGCCAAAACTAAAGGCCAACCGATATTCCCATACCGTCTCCACCATGCCTGACGGAGACCTCCTCGTAGCGGGCGGCTTCAACAATGACGGAACACTTGACTCCGCGACGATCTTCCGGGTCTCAGAAGGCAGATGGGAAGAGACCGGCGCACTGGCCGAGGGCCGGTTCGACCATCGCTCGGTGGAGATGGAAGACGGCCGGATCCTGGTTGTCGGCGGACGCGGTAAAGACGGCGTCCTGGTGTCAGCCGAGATCTACAGCCCGTCACGCGGGAGCTGGCAATCCGCCGGGGAGATGCCCGGGGCCACGACAGAGCATTCAGCGACGCGCTTGAAGGACGGGAACATACTCGTCGCAGGCGGTTCGAACGATGAGAAGATTTCGAACGCCGCCTACATCTTTGATATCGAACAGGGGAAGTGGCGTCACGTAGAACGGATGCTGCGAAAAAGACGCGGCCACAGCGCAATTGCGCTTGGCGACGGGCGCGTGCTCGTAACCGGCGGATGGGACGGATCGGATTTCCTTCAAACAACGGAACTGTACGACCCCTCTAAAAACCGGTGGATGAAGATAGAGCCGATGTCACAGGCCCGCTTCAACCATGTGTCCGTGCTGTTGAAAGACGGCCGCGTATTGATCGCCGGCGGCATATCCGATGATGGCGCCATCGCAGGCTGTGAGGTGTTCAGCCCCATCGTCGGCTCCTGGGCGCCCGTTGGCGATATGGCCCGTGCTCGCTACCTCCACTCTGCCGTGGTCCGGGAGGACGGTTCAGTTGTTGTCGCAGGCGGCCGGGCTGACGACTCCTCCTGTGTCGCGACGGCCGAGGTTTTCGATCCGGCGACGCGTGGCTGGACTCAGGCCGGCCGCATGGCGCAGGCCCGGACGTGGCACACCGTGTCTCTCCTCCGTGACGGCCGGGTCCTGGCCGCTGGCGGGTATGCCGAACATCTCGGGGGAGGCCACTTCCTGGACTCTGTCGAGATACTGGACGTGGCTGCATGAAGCGCGCCCTCCGGGCGCCGCCGGAAACTAACCTGCTCGGTCGGTTTTTACGCGCTCCGGTTGGTGATCGTGCGGACGCAACGCGCGTCGCGCGATGGCACGATGACTCAAACGGCTCAGTGATCCGATTGAAAGTTCAGGAACCGGGGAAGATTCGCCCGCCCGCCGCTCCCTCCAGATTGAACTTCCGGTCAGCATTTCCCGGCCAGCAATTCAAGGCCAGCATTCCAAGGTGTCAGTTAGAGGGAGCCACGCGTCCAGCGATGGTGGAAAACAAGGATCAAGCACGCCGAATCGGCAAGTACGCCATCCTGGAAGAACTCGACGGAGACGGCCTCACCCGCGTCTACCGAACCTTCGATCCCTCATCGAGCCAGATGGTCGCGCTCAAGGTGTTGGGCGAGGAACTCGCCGCTGATTTCAGCTTCTCCCAGGGTTTCGAGGCCAGCGCGGAGGCGATCGCCGGGGTCGATCACCCGAACCTCGTGCGCATCTTCACCGTCGGCAAGCACGAGGGCGCGCCTTACGTAGCACAGGAGTTTCTGTCGGACGATCTCGGCGCCATCGTCAACCTCGCTGAGCCGATCAAATTTGAACGCGCGGTAGAGCTGGGCAAGCAGATCCTCGCAGGACTGGCCGCGGCCCACGCTGTTGAGGTCCTCCACTGCACGCTGAAACCGTCCAACGTCCTGATCGGCACAGACGGGCAGGCCAAGCTGGTCGATTTCGGAATGATCCGAACGGCGGACATCTCCACCGCGATCGATCGCGGCGGTGACCAGGCCAGGATGCTCCACTACATCTCTCCCGAGCAGGCCCGAGACTTCGCGGTCGATGCCCGAACTGACGTGTACGGAGCCGGTTGCCTCCTGTATCACCTGTTCACCGGTAAGGCTCCGTTTGAAGGGTTAGATCCGGGCCCGGTGGTGCGCTCCCAGATCGGGGACGACCCGACACGACCGGTCGAGATTCGCACGGACCTCCCGGAGCGGATCTCGGACCTGATCATGGTTGCGCTGGCAAAAGACCCGGCGCAACGATTCCAGTCGGTGGTGGATATGGCCGCCGCGCTGGACGGAGCGATCATCGCCAATAACGAGCCGGAAACGGACCCGGGCAAACGTAAGAAACGGCGTGGCGCGGCCGACCCTCAGGGTCCGAAGCCAAAATTTAAGGGCGGCATCGCGTACGTCATGCCCGCGGGTGAATGGCAGACCGGACAACCCCTGGCCGCAGCACGAGCGGAACACACGGCGACAACGCTGCGGGATGGCAGGGTCCTCGTGGTGGGTGGCCAGCGCGATGCCGGAACGGCCGAGATTTTCGACGCTTTTGAAAACCGCTGGGGTTCCGCCGGTTCCATATCACACCCGCGAACGCGCCACACAGCCATCCTGTTATCTGATGGCAAAGTGCTTATCGCCGGCGGGTACAAGAACCTTGAACCGTTCGGCGGTTGTGAAATCTACGACCCGGAGTCCAACAACTGGTCTTCCGCACCGGAGATGCTGGTCGTGAGAGCCGGCCATACAGCCGCCCTGATGCGAGACGGCAAAGTGCTGGTTGCCGGCGGTTACGGCGCTAACGGAATTGAAGCCTCTGCGGAGCTGTTCGACCCGCGCACATCGGAGTGGACGCGTGTCGGCTCCATGGTCAGGCAGCGCGCGGAAGCGGTCATGATCGGGCTGCCCTCCGGCAACGCCGTGGTCTTCGGCGGACTCGGCGAAGACGGACGTGAGGCGTCGGTAGAGATATTCAAACCGGTCACTAACTCGTGGGCGCCTGGAGAGCCGATGAAGGTCGCCCGCAGCCGCCACACCGTCTCCATACTGCACAACGGCCGCCTGCTTGTCGTCGGCGGTGAAGACGAGGACGGCGACCCTGTGTCCGCCGCCGCAATCTTTGACCCGTTTCGCGGGACGTGGACCAACGCAGGGGAGCTCACCGATCCGCGGTCGCAACATTCAGCCACGGTCCTTCCGGACGGACGCGTCGTCGTTACCGGCGGCATGGACGAAGAGGTACAGCTTCTCTCGACCGAGATATACGACCCGGCTTCAAACCTGTGGTCGCTTGCCGCCAGCCCGGAGTCGGCTCCCCTCTGGCACACCTCCAGCCTGCTCGCCGACGGGCGCGTCCTGCTCTCCGGCGGATACGTGGATGACAACGTCGCGAACTCCACGCAGGAGTTCGACCCGGCAAGCGATGAGTGGTCTCAGGCCGGCCGTATGACCCACGCCCGGTACGTCCATACCGCCACCACGCTCAACGATGGCAGGATCGCGATTATCGGCGGCTGGGACGGCAAGGCGCCGGTCGGGCCGGTTGAGATTTACGACCACTCGAAAAAGTCGTGGAACGTCTCCGCGTCGATGGCCACTCCGCGCTTCGACCACCGATCGTTGTTGCTCCAGAACGGGAAGATCATGGTCGTCGGCGGCCGTTCCGGTGACGCGGTGCTGGCCGGGGCGGAAATATTCGATCCCACATCCGGAACGTGGGCCCCGACGGGCGAGATGGGCACCGCCCGCGCAGAGCACACCGTTGCTCTCCTTCAAGACGGTCGCGTCCTCGTCACCGGCGGATGGGATGGAAACAATATCTTCCCAACAGCCGAGATCTGGGACCCTTCGTCCGGTGAGTGGACCGAGGTCACCCGGATGCACGAGCAAAGACGCGGTCACACCACCGTCACCATGAGCGACGGCCGCATACTCGCCACCGGCGGCTGGTCAGGGGATGACCGGCTTGTCGCCGCCGAGATGTACGACCCTGCGGCCGATGCCTGGGGCTCCGCCGGTTCTATGAACTCTCCTCGCTATCTCCACACCGCCACGATGCTAACCGATGGCCGCGTGCTCATGACCGGGGGCTGGAGCGGAGATCGAGTCGCAAACACCGCCGAGTTGTACAAACCGGGAACCCGCAAGTGGTCAAAAATTGGCAAGATGGGCGAAGCGCGTTACGTCCACAGCGCGCTCGTGCTGAAAGACGGCCGGATCCTGGTGATCGGAGGACGGGCCGGTAAGTTCATGTCTCTCTCCACGGCGGACATCTGGGACCCGGTGAAGGGAACGAAAAGCCCGTGGATCGCAGCGGGCCGCATGGCGTCAGCCCGCCTCTGGCACACAGCGTCGCTTCTACCCGATGGCACGGTGCTGGTTGTGGGCGGCTGGACCGAGATACTCGGTTCGGGCCGATTCATGGAAAGCGCAGAGTTGTTCGATCTCAAGGAATTTGACGCAACCAACGGCCCCGTAACCGCGAAAAGCGCTCCCGGCCCGGGCCCAGAGCAAAGCGGCGCCGCCAACCACCAGGTGGACCCCGCAGCTCCCGCGACGTCCGACGCGCCCGCCGAAGAAACGGCCGCCGCCTGAAAGTCCTCGGGCGCACGTGGCGCACCCCGGCGGCCCGTTCTCGCCCGGCATCGTCAACCGGGGGTGCTTGCTGCGCGCTCCACCGCGTCATACCAGCCGGCGACCAGGCGCGCCCGTTCACCGGACGCCATCTCCGGCTCATAACGCGCCCCTGCCCGCCACAACCGGGCGATCTCTGACTCACTCCGCCAGAGACCGGAACCGCGTCCGGCGAGAAACGCTGCGCCCAGAGCTGATGTCTCGCTGATCTCGGAAACCTCCACCGGCCTGTCCAGGATGTCCGCCTGAAACTGCATCAAAAAGCGGCTTGCCGTCTGGCCGCCGTCAGCGCGAAGCGGGGTCGAGGAGCTACGGCCGGGACCGGCCATCGCCAGCATCACGTCCCTCACCTGGTACGCCGTCGCCTCCAGCGCAGCGCGCGCCAGGTGCTCGCGCGACGACCCGCGCGTCAATCCCGTGATGACGCCGCGTGCATCCGGGTCCCATCGCGGCGCTCCGAGTCCGACGAACGCCGGCACCAGGTACACGCCATCGTTGTCGCCCAGCGCTTCGGCCATGTCGTTGGCCTCCGAAGCCGATGCGATCACCCCGAGCCCGTCACGGAGCCACTGAACAGCCGCGCCGGTCACGAATACGCTGCCCTCGCTGACATACGTTCGCTTTGATCCCACCTGCCAGCCAACCGTTGTAAGGATTCCGTCCTGGAGCGCCGGCGGCATGGACCCGGCATTCCTGAGCACAAACGCGCCCGTCCCGTAGGTGCACTTGGTCATGCCCCTGTTGAAACAGGCCTGCCCGTACAGCGCAGCGTGTTGATCGCCTGCAACCCCGGTTACCGGGAGCTCCGCTCCCAGCTCCGCCGCGTCCGTGATCGCGAAATCCCCGGCGGAAGGCAACACCTCCGGGAGCATCGCTTCGGGCACGTTGAATAGCTCCAGCAGCGTCGGGTCCCACGCGAGATCGTGGATGTTCAGCAACATCGTCCGGGACGCGTTGGTGACATCCGTTACGTGGGTCCGGCCCCCGGTAAGACGAAAGATCAACCAGGAATCGACCGTGCCGAAGCACAACTCTCCGGCTTCAGCCCTGCGCTGGCCGTTTGGAATGTGGTCAAGCACCCAGCGCAGTTTCGTGGCCGAGAAGTACGGGTCGATCACGAGCCCCGTCCGATCACGTATGTCTGGAGAATGTCCTTGCCGGATCAGCTCGGCGCATGCGTCCGTGGTGCGCCTGCACTGCCACACGATCGCGTTCGAAACCGGCTCACCGGTCGCCCGGTCCCACACCACCACCGTCTCACGCTGGTTGGAGATGCCTATCGCAGCGATCTCCGCCATACGAAGCCCCGCTTTCTCCACGGCCTCGCGGGCGACCCTCCGTGCGCCGTCGTAGATCTCGCCGGCGTCGTGCTCCACCCAGCCCGGGCGCGGGTAGTGCTGACGCAACTCCGCCTGCGCCGACGCGACGGGGCGCGCCTCGTCGTCGAAAACGATGGCGCGCGTGCTGGTAGTGCCCTGGTCGATGGCGAGTATGTGTCGGCCTTCAGGCACCTTCGTCCCCGATTGCTGTTGAAGACCGTTTGGCCGTCGCGGTTAGAGGCTGCGCCTTCGCGGCAGGTTGCCGACTCCGGCTCCGGGGCCGCCGGGCAGGATACCGTCCACCTCCGCCATCTCCTCGGACGTCAGCTCCCACTCGCTCGCCGCCGCATTCTGCGCGATCTGCTCGATACGCGTCGCTCCGGCGATTACCGACGACACCTCTGGATGCCCGAGAAGCCATGCGAACGCCAGCTCCACCATCGAGTGGCCGTGTTCTCCGGCGAAGGTCTCAAGCTGCTCAAGCACGTCAAAGTTGGCGTCGGTCAGCCGGGCGTCCGCCATCTGCTGCGCATTCGCCAGCCGGGTCCCTTTCGGAAGGCCGGCGCCGCGCTTGTACTTGCCGGTCAGGAAGCCCGAGGCCAGCGGGAAGTAGGGCAATATGCCGGTCGAGTACTTTGCGCTGGAATGGATCAACTCAACCTCCACATCGCGTTTCAGCATGGAGTACTCGGGCTGGTTGCTGACGAACTCCGGCCAGCCGTAACGGCGCGAGACATGGATGGCCTCCACCATCTCCCACGCCATGAAGTTGGAGCATCCGATGTACCGCACTTTGCCGGCGGTCACGATGTCATCCAGCGCCCTTAGAGTCTCCTCGATCGGCGTGAGAGGGTCGACGATGTGCATCTGGTACAGGTCGATGTAGTCAGTCTGGAGCCGCTTCAGGCTCTGGTCCACCGAGTACTTCAGGTGCGCCGCGGACAACCCGTCCCGGTTTGGTCCCCCGGCCCACGGCATCCCGGCCTTCGTGCCGATGATGACGTCCTGCCGGTGGTCCTTCACCGCCCTGCCGATGAACTCCTCTGAGATACCCCCGGAGTACGAGTCCGAGGTGTCGATGAAGTTGATCCCGTGCTCTCGGCACGCATCGAGAGTCGCCTTCGCCGATTCGTAATCCATCCGGCCAAGCATCTCGCCGAAGTTGTTGGTGCCGAGGCCGATGGTGGACACGAGCAGCCCGGAGCTGCCAAGACGTCGGTACTTCATGCGCGCAGTGAACTCCCGTCGAGTGATCTTGATCGAACGCCCGGGTTGCCGGGCGCTGCCGGATTGTAACGCCGCTTGCCAGACATTCAGCGGGAGCCGGGATGAACGCGGTGCGAGCCGTCTCGCCGGTCGCACAGTTCACCTGCCCGGGGAGCAGGACCGGTAATGCGATACCATCCATCGCGATGAAGGAAACGCCCCGGGAACATTCCGGGGCGACGCGACGTCTGTACCGATATCGACTGTGGGATAAGCGTGATTCGGGCGCCTGGAGATTTTGACACGCCCAACAACGCCCGATATGCCACATACGCCAGACATCAGGGCAGTGAAGGTGACGAGGTGACGATCATGGTACGCGTCCGTTCATTGGGTTTCGCATTTGCGGCGATGTTCCTCGCCGCCTTCATCGCGGGTTGCGGCGGCGGGTCAACTGACGACGAGTTCTTTTCGGCCAGCGACGGGAGCGAAGCGGCGGCGGCGACCGCCGCTCCGGCCGCCCCTGCTGCCACGGCTGCTCCCGCAGCTACCGCCGCCCCGGCCCCCCGATTCGGTCCCGCAGCCACCGCCGCGCCAGGCGCGCCCGGTCCGCCCGGCGCGGCCCACGTCGTGGCCTCAAGCCTGGACAGCCAGATACAGGCCGTGGCGGCCCTGGACCGGATCATCGTCCGCACGGTCGATATGGCGCTCGTCGTAAAAGACGTCAACCTGGCGATGGACGAGATCGCCGGGCTTGCCACCTCCTCCGGCGGCTGGGTCGTTACATCGACGCGTGAAGGACGGCACACCGGGTTCATCTCGTTCCGCGTGCCCGCCGAGGGGTTGGACGACACCCTCGTCAGGCTGCGGTCTCTGACGGTGGAGGTGGAGTCGGAAAGCTCCACCTCGCAGGACGTGACGGACGAGTTCACGGACCTGGAGGCGCGAATTCGCAGCCAGAAGGCCACGGAAGACGCGCTGATCACCCTTCTCGCCAGCGCCCGGACTGTGGAAGACACCCTCAAGGTGCAGGCCGAGCTTGGCCGCGTCCGGGAGAACCTGGAGAGCATGGAGGGCCGGTTCAACCTGCTTGCGCAGACATCGGCGTTCTCGCTCGTGAACGTTCAACTGCGGGCCGAGCCGGCCGAGATGCAGGTGGATGCCGGGAGCGACCTGGCGGTGGCGGTAGGCCAGCCGACGACCTTCACCGCAACGCTGGAGCCGCCCGAGGGGATCGATAATTTCGAGATCGTCTGGAATTTCGGCGACGGGTCGGGCGAAAGGACCGTCCAGCGCACCGCGCCAACGCTTACCGAGGGCCGGCGCATAACCGCAAGCGTGACATACGTTTACGAATCTGAAGACAATTCGCCGTTCCTTGTGACGGTGGAGATCACGGGCATCGGCGACGCCGGGGCCGCGGAAGGCGGGGACAGCCTGATCGCAACCGTCAGCGAGGTCCCGGTGCTCGATGTGTTTGCCGGAAACGGGGTCAGGGTGGAGGCGGGCGAGAGCATCACGTTCTCGGGCACCTTCACCAGGCCAGAGGGACTGGACAACCTCACCTACCGCTGGGACTTCGGCGACGGCTCCCGGCCGGTCGAGGAGGCGTTGGAGGCCGGTGTGACCGTTGCCGAAGCCACCCACACGTACGTCAACCACCGGCCGGTCCCGTACACAGCGACGCTTATCGTCTCCGGGAGCAACGAGGTCGGCGAGGTCGAAGGGCGCAGCACCCTGAGCGTCAGGGTGGTGGAGGCGCAGGGCTGGGTTATCGCTGACTGGAACGTAGGAGACACCTTCAAAGACGGCGTCCAGGCGCTTTCAGGGGTCGGCGTCTATGGAGTCCGCGGGCTGATCTGGGCGGTCGTACTGAGCCCGGTATGGGTCTTTCTGCTGCTGGTAGCTCTCGGCGCTCGACGATGGAGGCGTTCGAGGGTGTAACCGGCATCGGAAACCCCATCTCCCGGCCGGGCGCGGGCGAGGAGCCTGCCCTGATCTTTCCGGGGAAGGGTGAGCGAGAGGTCCACTCATTCGACCGAATTAGAAGGCGCTCCTTACATCCCGGGCCACCACGCAAGGGCCATCCGCTAGACTCCCCTGCATGGCGTTCACGCTTGAGACGCTCATCATCGGCCTGGTGCGAGTGGCGGGCGCGCTGCCCGTCTTGCGATGGGCGTTCGCCGGGGCGTTGATCGCCATCCTGGTGGACTTCTCGGACCTGTTTCAGAAGAACCTCCTTGACCTCGGCGGGCTAGGGAATTACCAGCAGTTCGATAAATGGGCTGACCTTGTCTACATGGGCACCTTCCTGGTGGTCGTGTTCCGCTGGAACGGGACGGTACGCAACATCGCCCTCGGGCTGTTCGGGTTCCGGATGATCGGCATGGTGGCGTTTGAACTAACTTCGTCGCGCACCGTCCTGATAGCCTTCCCGAACCTTTTCGAGTTCTGGTTCGTCTTCGTTGCGGCGCTCAAGCACTGGTGGCCGGAGTACGCCCTCACCCGGAACCGGCTCGCTGGCTGGCTCTCCCTCCTCCTGGCCCTGAAAATGTTCCAGGAGTACGCCCTTCACGGAGCGAAATGGCTCGATAAGTACACGGCGGTCGGAGTGGTCGAGGCCTGGTGGAAATTCCTGACGGGATGGATGTGAGATTAAAACGCGCTTTATCCGCGCAATCAGACTGGGCGCAAGCAAGCCTGAGCGTAGGGCCATGACGGACGCCGCATTCGTTCGCAGGGAGTACGAGCGAGCGGAGGAATTGCGCCGGCGGGGCATCGAATCGCAGGCGGAAACGGCGTTCCGCCAGGTGGTCGAACTGGGTCGCGCACTTGAGGGCCCGGAAGGTCTCGCATGGGCGGCCGCCGCGGCCTCAGGCCTGGGCGTGGTATTGCGCTACTCCGGCCGTTTCGGTGAAGCGGCTGCGGCCTGTCGCGAGGCGATCGCGCTGGGCGATGAGTCGGGCCCGGGCGACGGGCTCGCATGGGCGGCCCGCGCCGCCCACAACCTGGGCGTACTCGACGCCGACGCCGGACGAAACGCCGGGTCGGAGACGTCGTGGCGCCGCTCCATCGAGCTGGGACGGGCTTCCGGCAACGAGAGGGGCGCCGTCTGGGCGGCGCGTGCTTCACACAACCTGGCAGCGCTGCTGGCAGAGGTAGGCGACGCGGCAGATGCGGAAGCGACCTGGTGCGACGCCGTAGCACTCGGCCGGGCGGCGGGCGACAGAGGACT